>CAZKWM010000043.1:0-6427 GCA_964556405.1 uncultured Methanotrichaceae archaeon
AAATTAAAGCCTCGAATCCTGGCATTATGTTCAAGCTTTAAGTTAAGGTAATGTGGGGAAGTGAGGTAATCGATTTCGAGCTGTTCGGCAGGGATTCTATTGAGATTCCCTTTCCCCACAAGGGTCTATTCCCAAGAGGACCCATTTTCTCGAAGGGAAGACATCAGCAACTAGACAAAGCCTGTCCAGCTGAGCTATTTTCATCCACAGGGACTGACGCAAGAGCCTTTAGAGCATTTATACCCATCCGGTCTGCCCGTTTTAAGGCCATATTCCTGGCTCCTTTTTCGTTCCGAGCTTCAAATAGCACGATGATATCTTACCTTCCAAGCATCCGGTAGATGCTCAAATACCGGATCTGTCCCTTCATATCGTCCTCTATATCCTTCAGGTTTGGGGCAATAACTTCCTTGCCCAGATTTTTCTTTAACTTACCAGTGTAATTAAAAGCATCGAGCACTCATCGCTTCTTTCTTTAGGGCATCCTGTCATTATAGAGATTGCTATATAAGGCCATTATGAGAATACGCTCCTCAGGTAGTGCTTAAATCTTAGCCCTCAATAAGATCCATGGGCGTCTCGCAGCACTCCAGTTCTCCATAGCCCGAGCCTGGCTCCTTGACCTCAACTATATTCCCGCACTCCTTGCACCTGTATACTTCTCCTACGTACTTGACATGTACCACAGCCAGACCTCCTTATGATCTCAAATACCAGCAGTTAAAAATAATTATGCTTCATCGTTTTTAAGTTAATCGATAGTAGATGCTCTATTACCGGTAGATCTTTCAGAAAAAGTCTCTAGAAAAGTTGCCCTTTAGAAGCACCCAAAACCCCATCAGGAGCCGTTAGACGATGGGAAAAAGGGTCCCCTGGAGGCAGGCTGCCGCTTGCCTCCGGGTACCGGCCTGTCGCAAGGCAGTTCTTTCTTTGTGTTTCACTAGCTCTCTGCCAGGATGTACCCTATGATCCTGCCGTAAGCAGGCCGGGCAATGCCGACGCCCAAGAAGACTCCTATGATGATGATGAGCGCAAAGCCCGTCAGGGATCCGAATCCCATGACCAGCAGAGGCACCATAGCTATGGCGGTGGTGGCTGCAGCTCCCAGGATGATGGAGAATGCCCTGGAAAGCCTGGTAATGTACACCTTTCCGCTGGGTCCCGCCGTGGTGACCTTGGCCGAACTGGCCTTCTCTGCCACGGCTGCTGCCCTCTCCCTAACGCTTAAGCCTTTGCCAGAGCCTGCGGTCTGAACGGCGGCAGTCTTGGACCTCTTGCCATTGGCTACATCTGCTGAGGTGGCTGCGCCCGCCTCTCCGCCTCTGATGAGCTCATCGGTGATGATCACCAGGTGATCAACGCCCGTTCCTATCACCAGGATGATGCCTGCGATGGAGGCCAGATCGAGCTGCCATCCCAGAAGGGCCCATATGCCCAGCATCATGATGACTTCTGAGAAGGAGGTGGCCACCATGGGCAGAACTATCCTCTTCTCGCGGTAGCGGCGGTAGATGAGACCGGCCACGGCCAGGAGGGCGGCGATGAAGCCTATCATGATCTGCTTCATGAACTGAGCGCCTAAGGCTGCGGTTACCTGACCTGAGCCTATGACCTCAACGTTCACTGGCAGGGCGCCTTCCCTCAGGTGGATGTAGAGCTCCTTGGCCTTGAGAGAGCCCGGGTCCCCGGTGCCTACCTCGGCCACCAGGTTGGACATGGGCGCCTTCTGCATGGACGAGGCAAGCTCCGGTGCTAAGGGTGCTGAGAAGATCTGATCCTTATCCAGGTACATGGAGAGCTCGTGGTCCTTGGGATCCTTGGTGGCGCCGTATTGTATGGCTGCCGTCTGCAAAGCCTTGGCACCTTCCTCGGATAGGGTGAAGGGAACTCCCCACATGCCGTACTGATCGCCCCTTGGCACGTCCACCCCTACCACAGTGTCGCCATAGGTCACGTGCTCCGTGTTATTGCCGGTGGTTTGGATTCTTATCTCGAACTTGCCGGGCTTGCCTACTACGTCCTGGGCGGTGGCTACATCAACACCGGCCATATCTATCAGTATGAATTGGTTGCCGACAACTCTGACCTTGATATCCTGGAGCCCTAGGCGGTTGAGCTTGCTGTCCAGGACCTTCTTGGTCTCATCGACGGTATCGGGAGTCAGCCCTTCGACGAAGCCTGCCTGACCGGAGGCTACAGAGCCTCCCACAGGAGCCAGGGCAGCGTTTAAGGATTCTCTGGTGACGTTGGTCCTTATCTCATACTGGGGCGGGGCCATGCCCACCAGCTTGACGTCCGATTGGAGGGCGCTCTTGAGGTAGTTGGTCACAACGCCCTCGGGCGTGGATGTTATGGTGACCTTGGATACTCCTCCCCTCTCCACGGCCTTGGCACCGGGATAGCCCAGCTTCTCAGTCATGGCGGAGGTCACATTGCCGTTAACCGTTAATATGTACTGGCTATCGCCCTGCTTATCCACTGGGGTTGCATTGAACTGCTTCTCCAGGACTTTGACTGGATCGACGTTGAGCTCAACTACTGCGCCTTCCAGCTTGAGCTGGAGCCAGGAGCCGCCTTCGATATCCAGGCCGTATTTGAGCCTTGACTCCAGGGATCCACCCTGACCTATTGGTAGAGGTGCTATGAGAGCCAGAGCTATCAACACAGCTGCCAGGTAGATGGCGATCCTTGGGTCCTTCCAGTTAATTTTCATCTCTTAGCCCCCCTGGCCTTGGGCCGGTTGACGTACCATCTCAGGGCCTGGGCATTGGTTATCCAGGTGTTGAAGATGTCCGCCAGAAGGCCGCAGATGAGGACTGCAGCAATGTCCGCTATGACGTCCATCCTAGTGAAGGATGGTATGACCATATAGAGCACATCTGAGACCAGGAACAGGGCCAGGACTGCGCCACCAGTGGTGGTGGTCATGAGGAGGCCCGTGCCCATGGCGCCCATGATCTTCTCCTCGATGACGCCCTTTCTTCGAAGGACCCTCATGGAGAGGAGGATATCCGTATCCACTGAGTAACCTATGAGCATCAGGAGAGCTGCTACTGTTCCCAAGGAGAGCTTCACATTAAAGATATCCATGGAGGCCGCAGCTATCATGATATCAGCCAGGGCACACAGCACTACTATTCCTGAGATGAAAGGCTCCCGGAAGATTACGAAGATCACTGCTGCCATGAGGATGAAAGACAGGGGTATGTAGAACAGAGCTTCCCGCTGTAGGGCCTGGCTATATATGGGCCCCATATATCTGATCTCCGCATCAGCATATTGGGAGTTGATCAGCTTGGCCAGAGCATTGTAATTGTCCTGGCTCATGGGCCCGAACTGTATCAGATACCTGCTCCCTATGTTCCTCATGTCCAGAACGGGATATCCTGAAAGCTTCTCCATTAGAACATGCTCGCTGTCCGTGGCTGGTATGGTGACCATCGTTCCTCCGGTGAACTCCACCCCCAGCTTCACAGGCGAGCCTGTGGTGATATAGGTAGTGCCCAGGATAATAATCGCCAAAGCTACTATAGCTATTGGTATCATTATTATTTGCCTGGGTGGGTATTTGCTTACTACGTCCTCAAGATCCATATGATAGTCTCCTTGTACTCAAGGTCGACCTGTACATTGGTTTATTTGTCGCGCCCAATAGAGACATCCTTAATCTATTTACGACTATCGTCTCCTCAGACCTTCTCCCACTTCTTCAGATTGGCCACCTGGGAGAGAGTCTTTCCTCTTTTAATCTCTTCATAGAGCCTGGATTCGTTCTGTGCCACCATCTGGGCGCGCTTGGCTATCTCGTAGGCCCTATCCTTTGGAATGACCACAACCCCGCTGTCGTCCCCTATTATATAATCTCCGGGTCTCACCGTCTGGCCGCCGCAGGTGATCTCTGCGTTGATCTCTCCCATGCCCTTGGGCTCTCCGGCATTGGGCACAGAGCCGCTGGAGAAGATGGGATAACCCAGGGTCTTGATCTCATCTATGTCCCTGGCTGCTCCCTCTATCACCACGCCCTCTATTCCTTTTACCTTGCAGCTCAGGGTGGCGAGGCCTCCCCAGGGTGCAATGCTGGTCGACCCGTTATAGATCACTATGACATTGCCGGGACCTGCTATATCTATGGCCTCGACGGGCTTGGCCCAATCTCCAGCGAAGGTTTGGACTGTAACGGCCGTGCCCACTATCTTGACACCACTGTTGATGGGGTGGATGTCGTGCATGGCGCCTTTCCTGTGCATGGCGTCGGAGACGTTGGATGTCGAGATCTCTCTAAGGATAGCGACTATCTCTTCTTCGGCGCTCATCCTCTTGTGCTCGGCGGGCCCGGGACGGTCAATGGTCTCCCTGATCTTCTTGGCAGATCCGGTGACATCGGCGCTCCTGACCACGCTTCCGCCCACGATCACTATGGATGCCCCGTTGGCTATGGCCTCGGCTCCGGTATTGGCATCTATGCCTCCTGCCGCGGCCACGGGAATCTTGACCACCTGGGTGATCTCCTTGAGGATGGAGATGGTGTCGCGGCCCATCATCTGCTGGTCTATGCCCACGTGAACGCAGATGATGTCTACCCCCAGAGCCTCCAGCTCCTTGGAGCGCTCCACGGGGTTTGGAACCGTGAGGAGGTCCATCATGAGGGAGACCCCGTACTTTCCGGCCGCCCTCTTGGCATCGGCTATGGTTGAGTTGTCGGAGGAGGCTAGCATGGCCACGATATCTGCTCCGGCCTTGGCCGCCATCTCCAACTCCAAGGCCCCGGTATCCACGGTCTTCATGTCGGCTACGATCTTCACCCCAGGAAGGGATTTCTTTAATTCGCGCACTGCGTTCATCCCTTCGCTCTTGATGAGTGGTGTGCCGGCCTCAATCCAATCAGCGCCGCCTGCGACTGCCTCTTTGGCTATCTGAATCGACCTATCGAGTTCTAATAGGTCCAGGGCTACTTGTAGAATGGGTTTAATATCACATCACCACCACAGGAGCACACAGTTAGATGAACAGAGCATGGTATATAAAATGAAGCTGGCAGAGATTTCTGAGATAGAGATGGAGGGCGACCCCTTTTCCAGGAACGCCTTCACCTTCACCAAGCTCCACGGCAACGGCAACGACTTCATCCTGGTGGATGAGGTGAGAAAGCAGATAGTTCCGGATTCACAAAAAGCTGCCTTCGCCATGAGATGCTGCCGCAGAAACTTCGGCATAGGCGCTGACGGCGTCCTCTTTCTCCAGGGAGGAAGCCGGGCTGACGTGGCCATGAGGCTCCTTCAGCCAGACGGCTCCGAGGCCGAGATGTGCGGCAACGGCATCCGGTGCCTGGCCAAGTATGCCTGGGAGACGGGTTACGTTAGCGAGTCCTTTGAGGTGGAGACTTTAGCTGGGATAATTCCCATTCAGGTCAGGGAGGTGGAGGGATCCTTCTGGGCCAAGATAGACATGGGCACCCTTAAGTTCGACCGTCCATCCATCCCTGCGGTGGGCTCTGGAGAGCTGATTCTGGTGGAGATAGACGACTATGAAGTCTCCTCGGTTAACACCGGCGTTCCTCATTCGGTGATCATGGTGGATGATTTGGATCTTGAGATTGAGGAGATCGCTCCGACCATAAGGTACAGCAGCATCTTCCCTGAGGGAACCAATGTGAACTTCGTCAAGGTCGGAGAGCCCCTGGAGATCAGGACTTATGAGCGAGGGGTGGAGGGAGAGACCTACTCCTGCGGCACGGGAGCCGTGGCCAGCGCAGCCATCGCCCGAAAGCTTGGTCTGGTCGGGGACGAGGTGATGGTGGAGACCCGAGGCGGTCCTCTGATAGTATCCTTCGAGGGCGATAGGGCTTTTCTGGAGGGTCCTGCGGTCACGGTCTACACCGGTGAACTGAGCGATGAGTTCAGATGGAGCTTATCTCAAGAGACTTAAACTTTAAATCGATATCTGGGTTTTGAATTAGGAGGGACTGTGGATGAGCGGGTGGGCCTGGATCCTGGTTCTGGGTATGGTGGTGGCCGCATCTCCTGCTTTTGCGGGACATTACGTAGTGGAGATAGGGTCCAAGAGCAATCCCAATGCTCACCTCTTTTCATATGATGAAAAGTTCAGGGAGAGCACTCAGCTGGAGAACTACATGCTCAACGTGAGCGCCTCCAAGATCTTCACTGACGCCACCCGTTTATCGACCAACATGTATCTCACGGCCACCAAAGATAGGACTGAGATGGTCATAAATGCCGACTTCATAGGGATAGGCATGGTGGGCTACGTGGTCAAGGACCCGAAGACCGGGGACACCAGGGAGGAGATGTCCAGGATCTCCCACATGTTCATAGGCAACTTCAGCATGGATGAGCACATAAAGGTGCTCAGGGATCAGGCCTTTGATACAGGTTGTTGGGGAGCATGTCCTGTTCCGACAGGGGGCTAC
>CAZKWM010000043.1:6527-13005 GCA_964556405.1 uncultured Methanotrichaceae archaeon
CCAGGGATAGCATAAGCCTCTCCTCGTCCACTTTGGCCTCCATCCTTGGAACGAGCATGCAGACTGCGGCCAGAAGGCTCTGTAACCTCGAAGAGGACGGCTATCTGGCCAGGAAGCTTACCAACATCGGCCAGGATGTGAAGATCACCGAGAAAGGCATCCTGAGGCTCAAGGCAGAGCTTGAGGATTATCAGAAGATCTTCCAGGCCTCTTATGCCAGGAAAATCAAGGGCACGGTTGCCTCTGGTATGGGTGAGGGCCAATACTACATATCACTGGAGGGATACACAATACAGTTCAATCAGAAGTTGGGTTTCATCCCATATCCTGGCACCCTGAATCTTAGATCCCAGGAACCCTTCGCCATGGTCACGGCCGGTGCAGTAAAAATTGACGGATTCAAAGATGAGCGCCGAACTTATGGGGCATGTCAGTGCTTTCCAGCCGAGGTCGGTGGTGTGGAATGCGCAATTATAAGGCCTGAGCGCTCCAGCTACCCATCCCACCTTCTGGAGATCATTTCCCCGGTAGAGCTAAGAAACGCCCTGAGCCTCTCCGATGGCAATGAAGTTGAGGTGATTTTGAGGTGATGGAAGAAGCAATAGAAGCCCTGGGCAGGGGTGAGGTGGTGCTCATCTACGACTTCGACCGCCGAGAGAGGGAGACGGATCTGGTGATGGCTGCCGAGTTTGTGACCCCAAAGCACATCTATCAGCTCAGGAGGGATGCCGGCGGGCTCATATGTACAGCCATTGATCCACTAGCGTGCTCGGCTCTGGGGCTGCCTTACTTCGTGGATATCCTGAGACGTGCATGCACAGGGCATTCTGGAGACGTCTCAGGCATAGGATCTCTCTGCGAGAGAGCCGGGGACCTAACCTATGATTCCAAGTCATCTTTCTCCCTCTGGGTAAATCACAGAAAGACCTTTACAGGCATAACCGATGTGGACAGGGCCTTAACCATTACCGCCCTGGCTGGGGCTGCTAAAAAAGCTCTTCAGGGGTATCAGGTCGACCTGAGCGATGAATTCAGGTCTCCGGGTCACGTGCCGGTGCTCAGGGCAGCACCCGGGCTTATTAAGGACCGCAGGGGGCAGACTGAGCTATCCATTGTGCTTGCCAGGGCTGCAGGAGTGACTCCAGCCACCGTCGTCTGCGAGATGCTGGACGGAGAAACTGGGAGGGCTCTATCTAAAGATGATGCTATGAAGTACGCCAAAGATCACGGCTTGGCCTTCGTCGAGGGCGAGGATGTGGTGGAGCTGTACAATAGAACTATGGCTTAGCAGCTGATTAAATTGTCTTCTTATTCCTGGATATCTGGGATCCGACCGCGGCGTCCACAATCTCTAGGAATTCATCTCTGGCCTCTTTGGGAATGGTCGCTCCTGCGGCCACGTTGTGCCCTCCGCCCGCTCCTCCTACCTTCCCGGCGGCAAGGGACATGGCCTCACACAAGTCGAGCCCTGATCTCACCAGGTCCTGAGTTCCTCTGGCTGAGACCTTAAGCAAACCCTCGGGGGTCATAGCAAAGGCCAGGATGGGCATGGATCTGTCGGCCACCTGAAAGCACATACCTGCTACTATTCCCACTATAGTATCCAGGATGACATCTCCTGCATCGAAGTACTGGATGCTTCTTTTCTTGGCCAGGCCTTGCTCGCTCACCAATTTTATGCCATTGACAAGATTTTGCCTATGCTGAGCTAAAAGAGTCCTGGCATCATCAAAGGCAGCATCTCTATCGCCCATACAGACCTTCAGGCCCGTGTCGGAGTAGCCGTACCTGGCCGTGGCGTTGAGGAGGGTGGAGTACTCGCTGGCGTCCCGAAGCTCGGTGCCCTCGTGCTCCTTGAGCAGGGTGTAGACCTCGCCAACCAATCTTTCAAGTTTGATGCTGGACAGGCCTGATCTAAGCCCTCTTCTTACCAGGGCCGAGACTACTCTCGACTTTTCATCCTGGTTTAAATCTATCCAACGTCTCCACTTTTCGCCACCGAGGCGAACTCCTATCTCCTGGAGAAAGGCTATGCAGGCATCCTCGTCTCCTGATAGACCAGGTATGTAGGGGTCCTGGGAGTACTCCAGCATTTTGAAGACGGGCCTCGTCTGCCTGCCGAAGAGCTTTATATCCCTGCACCAGGAGATGGCTCCTGCTCCGGATGCTACATCCAGGACCTCGCGGTTGACGCCCAGAAGCTTTCCTGAGGCCATATCCTGGAGGTCGCCTACGGCTCCCACTATAGCTAGGGCTGAGAGATCGTCGTTACTCTTAGTCATGGATCTGGCCAGAAGAAAGGAGACTCCGCTTCCGGAAAGTTGGGTTGCGCCGTCTGCCCCTGTCAGGTGGGGGTTGATGTGGATGATTTCCCTGGCATCGGGTGCAGGCTTTGGCTTGTGGTGATCGGCGATCACAGATCTCAGTCTTAGGTCGGAAATTTCCTGGAGCATGCCGCTTCCAAGGTCGGTGAAGATCACTAAATCGGCGCCTTGATCTGCCACCTGCTCCAGAGCCGGGCCGTCGAGCTGCCTGAAGAAGAGGGGTTGATAGCTTTTCCCTAGCCTTTCCAAGGCAGTGCAGGCTATTCCCGCTGCGGTCAGTCCGTCGGCGTCTACGTGGGAGGCCACCACCAGGCTTTTGCTTCTCTTGATCTCCTCCGAGGCTTTATCACAAATTTTTTCCAGCTCGGACCCTGCCGGGGAGAGGAAGGCGCTCATGATAGAAGTTTTAGGTTGGATGACTTAATAAGATAACTGGTAAAATAAGCCTGAGTCAAGGCGTGATCTGGAGCGCCTTTCGTCCTGAGCTGTCCCCTGAGATCTGGCTGTACTCTTCGAAGATGGATATCTTTGGAGATCCTACAGCGCTTTGCACTGTTACATTGCTACTGTTGAGCCACCTGGAGGTGTAATCGAAGGAAGGGCCAACGGTCACAGCTCCTCCTACCTCCATGGACGAGGTGTTGGAGACGCTGGTGGAGGCGCTAGCTATCTGGGTTACTCCGTTGATCTCGAACTCTCCTTCCTTACCCAGAGAGGCGAAGCTTAAAGCGTTTATAGGCTCTCCTGGGGACTCTGCTGGCTCCGGCAATGGATAGGCCTTGACATCTATGCCCCTGGCCCATTTGGGGCCTGCCAGCCTGAAGGTGGGCTGAGTTTTGGGCCACGGCGGGTAATTCACTTCGTTCTTCACATTCTCTCCTGTTCTTTGGGCCAGGAGGAATTTGTCTTCCACTGTGAAAAGGGAGGTCCCGTTAATGGAAAAGGCCTGCTTGTTTATAAGGTCACCAGTCCCTCTAAGGGAGCCTGAAGCCTCAGAGTTCTTCACTTCGCCCATTTTGTAGTCGCTCATGACCGTGCCGGTGCCCACAACGCTATGGCTATAATCCACCATTACGTCGGAACAGGCCCCATGGACTACTAACAACAGCGCTAAGAGCCAGGGTAGGTAAACTCTGATCATATTTTAGCTGGGAATTAAGATCATAAATATTTAAGCTTACTTCTCAGGCGCCAACTATTACAAAAGCTTTTAGCGGCCTAGATCCAAAGCTTTGGCTCAGATGAGGCAGATAAACCAAGTAGATCTCGCTCCGACAGTGGCTAAGATTCTGGGGGTAAAAATGCCCGGCATGGACGGGGCGCCCATAGAAGGGGTGGAAATCTGGGGGTGCTCTAAGGCTGTAGTTTTAATTGTGGACAGCCTGGGCTATGATCTCTATAAGTTCTTCCAAGCCGACCTGAAGAGTATGGCATCCCTCGCCTCCGGGGGCCTTCTGGTCAGGGCAAAAGCAGCTGCAACCCACACCTCCCCGGCCATTGCCTCCATCTTGAGCGGACTTTTACCCGAGCACCATGGCGTTCACAATACCGAGGAGGCGAAGGCTTCGACTCTCTCCAGCATTCCCGAGGTGGCCAGCTCCCAGGGCTTCAAGACCGCGGTGATCATGGAGAAGGGCGGTGCCGAGGTCTACGAGGGCCTCATCGACTTCGTGGGAAATGTCTCCAGGGACTTGGAACCTAGAGAATTTGATCGCGAAACGTGCCGCAAATCCCTGGAAGCTCTTGCAGAACGCCCTGAGCTCATGATCTCTTACTTTATAGGCATAGACAAGGCCGTCCACCTAGGCGGGGGGCTGGAGGAGATGAGATCCGCAGCCGTTTGTGTAGACCTGTGCCTGGGAAGAATCTACGCCGCGGCAGAGGCAGGAACCTTCTTCTCTGTGATTGGAGACCACCCGGTTCACGCGGGCAGCTTCAAGCAGCAGGAAGGACCGTACTGCGTCGCCCTTGTCATGGGAAAGAAATAATGCCCTCCATAGATAGATTTAAATTCAAGCCGCTAGTTTCTAAGCGCAATGGAAGAAGATCTGTCTTCGGACCTATTTGAGATCTGCCAGCTTATCCTTGAGGATGAAAGAAAGCGCAAGTATCTCAAGGAAATCGGAGATTGGCTCTTGGAGGAGCAGTACGAGCTCCACCAGGCCTCTTAAATTCTTCGCGGGCCTTTGGGTCTCTCGCGAATCTCTACCTTTTCAGCTATTTTCTCTGAGCCTTGGTTTGGTATCTTCTCGCGAGCTTTATCTTTATCTGGGGCTTGCTGTCCTTTCAATAATTTGCTTGTGAATCGATTGTGTGAACCGCTTTCACAGGATGGTTCACTGAGGCACACAGCTTACTGTTATTGTTTTACTATCATTATGATATCCAAAAACAGCCTATTCACAGCGATTCACCGATTAGATTCACACTAGCCGGCTTGGTTGTGAACGCCAATTAGGCCTTTTATAGAAGCTTATTTAACTAAAAAACCAATAAAACGAGTTTTAAGCTATTAACTACAACTAGCGACTCTCAGAAAAGTATATATACTTAAATTACAAGGTTTAAGGTGTCAGAGTTGGATTCACATCCAGTCTGATAATGTCCGAGGGGGATTGGCTGAAGGGAAGTTCGTCTTGAGGGGATGGATCTACCTTCATAATGGCTTGAGTATTTGCGGTAGCGTAGATGCTGACGGCCCAGTATCCGAAGGGCTCAAAGCCTAACTTAACAATGGCTTTGAGGGACGGCTGTCAGAAACTCAGCCTGGCGTCACCATAATAGAAGGGATGGCACTAGGGAGTAGCAATAGAAGGGAGTTAAGGCTGAGATTTACGCTTGAAGGGATGGCACGAAGGAGTAGAGTCGGACAGATGATCGCCGCCGGAGAAGGGCCGGCCGCAACTTACGGCTGCAGAAGAAGGGCCTGTAGCCTCTTGGGTGTGAGGTCTGCCTGACGTGGTAGAATACACAGGCTAAGTAAGGGCTAAAGGCCGAGAAGGGACGGCTTTTAGTACCATGAGAGCGAAGGGATCTCTTAGGCCTGCGTAAGGGGACCGGAGGAAAGGGGTTCCTAGAGGTAAACCGGTCCCCTTGGTAAAGGTAGAAACTAGGTTGAGGTGGGATAAAATGAGGGGACAAATTCAGCTGTTTACAATGCCTCTGGATCTTGAGCGGGCCCGTCAGTTCAATGCCTTAAAGGCCTCTGAGGCCTGCCGCGCAGGTCCTATAGCTCCTTCTAGGAAGCTAGAGGCCCATCAGATGCCGAGGCTGTGATCCTTTTCCTAGAAGGTGTTAGATGAGGATCCGCATAGAGGTCGAGGACAAAGGCCTCAAATCGGTATACGAGTTCGAATCCCAAGGGCTGGAAGGCGAAGCCCTTAGGGATAGAATCGTAGGATACCTTACGGCGGCTGGAATATTCTCCCAAAAGGAGGAGGTTCCCAAGGAAAGCCAGCCCTACGATGATGGCGGAACCCTCATGGATCGCCTGGAGAAGTTCATACGGTTCGAATTTCCGGACACGTGGTTCACATCCCAAGAATTGCGAGAGAAATTCGAGACGGTTATCGATGACATAAAGCTCTCCACCGTCTCCACCTATCTGTCCAGGATGAATCAGGAAGGGCTCCTGGAGCGCAGGGGCAATAGAAATAACCGGGAGTACAGGCTGGTCCAGGAGGGCGAGGCAGGGATCGCTCCAGGAGAGGCCTATGCTGCCAAGCGGAAGGGAACTGCAGGTCGATGGTAGATCGGTGGTCGGGTCTGGGTAAAATTTGGGAAATAGGATAGGCGATAGTCTTTGACCAGACCTGGCCTAGAAGGGATGATTTATTGGATTGGTTGTGGATTAGGCGGCCATGAAAAGACTGGCTACTAGTAGATTAGCCCTCAGCAGGTCGGTCCATGGCAGACTGTTCTTATGTTCTTAATTAGATTTTAGAAGGTTGGTTCTAAAAGGGTTGGTTTTAATATAGTTCTTTAAGGTGGTTAGCTCACCTCCTCTGCCTTGCTCATAGACTGCTCGCTCATCTTCTTAAGAAGAATGCCTCTGCTGGTCCAGGCCTCTTTGCTCTCTGGACCCATTTCTGCAACCTTGTCAAAGCACTCCAGGGCCTCCGGGTATCTTCCAAGGCTAGCCAGGGCCAGGCCTC
>CAZKWM010000044.1:0-12870 GCA_964556405.1 uncultured Methanotrichaceae archaeon
TACCTTCGATCTCCCTGTGCTTGAACACTCTAATAGATCCAGGGATCTTAGATAGGGTTAATCTGGAGCCTTCGAGCTTGAACCCTGACTCCGGATAGGTGATAGACTTATACTGACCTTTGCTCTTGAACCTTGGATAACCCTTTTTTCTAGCACCTTCTCGACATCTTCTGAAAAAGTTATCGAAGGCTTTCTTGAGTCTCCGAAGAACGTCTTGGAGGACATGGGCATGGACTGAATATAGCTCAGGATTCTTTTGTTTCTCTTCGGTTAGGAGACGGGCCTGGTCCTCATACGACCTGCTTTTTCCTTCCTGCTCCCAAGCAATTTTGCGATCTGCCAGAGCTAAGTTCCATATGCGCCTACAGATTTCGAGAGTCCCATCTAGCACGGTTTTCTGGTCCTTGTTAAGATAGAACCTGTACCTGTAGGCGGTTCTCATATCTCCGTTTGTTCCTCGATATAACGCTTAACGGTTTCAGCCGTGACCATGTCAGTCAGATGGACTGCGATCTCTATGGTTAGCTCTGGCAGATCGCACTTCCATGTACAGTTATACAATTGCAGACTAAATATGGTCTGCTGGACCATTTACGGGCTTACTCCGGCCTGAAGACCGGAGTTTGTGCCCTGCTATCTTTCTATCAATTAGATATCAGTCTAAGATCGCTCAAGAAGAAAGGGAATAGAGAGTCATCGCCTAAACAGCAGTGTACCCTCTCTCCTTGGTCCTGACCCTCACCACATCATCCACGGGATAGATGAAAATCTTGCCATCCCCGGCCTCGCCGGTATGGACGGTCTCGCAGATGGCGTCCACCACGGCCTCAGCATCAGCATCATCGACGACCACCTCCAGCTTTACCTTGGGTATGAACTCTACCCTGTAGTCGCCGGCTCTCCATTGAAGAGTAATGCCCTTCTGCCTTCCCCTGCCTTTGACCTCGGAGGCGGTCATGCCGTTAAAGCCCTTCTTATCCAGGGCTTCCCTCACCAGGTTCAGCTTCTCGGGCCGGATAATTGCCTCTATCTTCTTCATTTGAATCTCACCTCAAAGCACCTCAAAGGTAAGCCCCTTCTCCGTGTTGGCTCAAGTCCAGTCCCACGGCTTCCTCCTCGTCCCTAACCCTCAGGCCCATGAAGGCATCGATGACCCTGGCTATGCCGAAGGTAACCACGAAGGAATAGGCCCAGATGACTACGATGGCCAGAGATTGTATCGCCACCTGGCTCGGATTACCTGCAATGAGGCCTGCAGCCCCTATGCTGGCAAAGATGCCCGTGGCAAAGACACCCCAGGTGCTTCCTATTCCATGGCAGGCCAGGACGTCTAGGGAGTCATCTACCTTCTTGCTGCCTCTAATGATGATGATGGCGTAATAGCTGATGACGGACGCAACGGCTCCTATGGGTATGGCTGCCATGGGCGTCACAAAGCCCGAGGCAGGGGTTATGGCTGCCAGACCGGCTACGGCACCAGTTACCATTCCCAGGGCGCTTGGGGCCCTGTGCCTCCAGGAGAGGAGCATCCAGGTGGTGGCGCCTGCGGCGGCAGCGGTGTTGGTGGTCACGAAGGCGTTGGCAGCAATTCCGTTAGCAGCCAGGGCAGAGCCGGCATTGAAACCGAACCACCCGAACCAAAGGAGTGCAGCGCCTATGACTGTGGTCGGGATGTTGTGGGGCTCCATGGGGTCGGTGCCAAAGCCCTTTCTAGCGCCTATCACCCAGGCCATGGCCATGGCAGAGACCCCGGCGCTTATGTGGACCACTATGCCCCCAGCGAAGTCCAGGGCACCCATCTGGCCGAGCCACCCTCCTCCCCAGACCCAGTGGGCTATGGGATCGTAGACTAAGGTTGCCCAGGCTAGACTGAAGATAAGGAAAGAGCTGAACTTGATCCTCTCCACGAAGCTGCCCGTGATCAGAGCGACGGAGATCACTGCGAACATGGCCTGGAAGATCATGAAGGTCAGATTGGGGATGGTCAATCCGGGCCTTACCTCCATGCCTATGCCATTGAGCCCAATGTTCTCTAGGCCACCGATGATCCCTCCTATGTCTCGGCCGAAGGCCAGAGTGTAGCCGAAGAGAATCCACTGGAGACTTATTACCGCCATGATCGCGAAGCTAAGGATAATTGTGGATATGGCGTTCTTCTTTCTCACCATTCCTCCGTAGAAGAACCCCACACCGGGAATCATGATGAGCACCAGGGCGGAACTTATGAGGACCCAGGCGTTGTCGGCAGCGTTAATGCCTGAAACAGCATCGGCAGCTGCAGGTGCTATGAGCAGAGTTAAGGCTAATACAAGCCAGATAGGATTCATGTTACCACCGATAATTAGGCAAATTTACAATCTAATAAACGTGTTTGGGAAAGTATATGTTCGTTTCACACAATTTAAGCAGGTATCATAACCATTCGGACTTTTCCTTTATGCTGGGTGGTTATGAACATCTCTCCGTCTCTGGGGATTTATTAAATGCTGCCATCAAAAGCTGCTATCAAAATCGCTATAAAAAAGCTATATAGTCGCTTCCCCTCTACTACCTGCCATGAGCGACTTGGGCAGGATGAGCTTAAACGAACTTGGCGATCTTCTGCTGTCGTGGATCGCCCTGGTCGTCGGTTTTTCCATAGTATTTGAGCGACGCATGCCCAGCCTTGAGGCCATAGCCATCATCGCTGTGGGCGTGGGCACGGGCTTCCTCTTGCATGAGCTCGCCCATAAGTTTGTGGCCCAGAGGTATGGCTACTGGGCTGAGTATCAGGCCAACAAGACAGGCCTCCTCTTCATAATAGTCATGGCCCTGGCGGGATTCATCTTCGCAGCTCCCGGGGCAGTGGTAATTCATAAGATGTCCTATGCCGTGCCTTCATCGCCCCATCTTTATGGCAGCCCTTATGGCGCCGAGGTCTCATGGGATCGGGAGAAGGATAAGAAGGATGAGCTACATATATCTCTGGCCGGGCCCATGATAAACATCATACTGGCCTTAATATCCCTGGCATCTGTACTGAGCGGCATGGTAACGGAAGGACTGGCCTTCGGCATCGCTTACTTCACATTCTTCATCAACCTGAACCTGGCGGCCTTCAACCTGCTGCCCTTCGGGCCCCTCGATGGCAGGAAGGTTTACGAGAGCAGTCCCGTGATCTGGGCTATTGTTGCGATTCCTACCATCCTTATAGGGGGGGCTGTGCTCTTCTTTGGGGCAAGAATAATATAAACCAACCAAAATTAATTTTGTTTTGGTATATACGTCCTCAAAAATAGGAGATGGGGGTGAGCCCTAGAAAGGAGGCGGTCATTAGAACTAGAGCTTCCCCTATGTTATAACTAATAAATATGATAGTGTCTTCAAGGATTTAAGCTTTTTTATATCCTTCTCATGTCATTTTAATGTCTTGGAATTTTCAGAATTTGTATCGGAGGTACTTATAGTTTAGAGATTTTCGTATTTTCTGGATTTACATAGCCTTAGATGCTCTTTTTCCAGATACTAACTATTGCTGCAATCCCTATCAGGTTAATGGCAAGAATCAGCACTGTTCCTATTATCCTTCTTGGAAACAGGAATGAAACCCAACCAGGCTAAGCAGGCACACCAGCCGGAACCCAGGTAGGGACCGCGAAGGGAATGAATCGTCCTGAAGGTGCCTCTACCAGGCGCAATGCCTCATCTCCTTTAGGGCATATGGTATAGGATCTGCCGTTTCCCTGAGACTCATAAATCCCTCCTCAATCCCCTGAAGTTGACCTGGCCCTTGCAGTCTCCCGAAGCGTTGGCTATCTGTTTTCCCTCTTTGGATAGGGTTATCTGGCCGGAGCATATCACCTTCAGATCATAATGACTGAAGGTCGGTATGGGCTTGGATGGAAAGTTGAAGCTGAATTTATCTGAGGAATGGTCAAGAGCCCTTAGAACCGTCGGAACTATCTGAATTTCATACCAGGTGCCACCCAGAGTCACCTCCTCCACTCCGGGGCCGTAGAAGATCAGAGGAGTCCGTAGGGCCTCCTGGCGTTATTTTGTATTTATCGGCCACATGGGCACCTTTGCTTTTAGCTGACAAAAAGCCCATACCGTAATCGGTGGTGAACACTAGAAGGACGCTTTTGTTATTGCAGGCTCTTATCCGGTGGTCCAGAGGCATCTCCAGGGATTTGGCTGTCTTGAGATAGCCATCAGGACCCAGGTCCTGGCCGGCGCTATCCTATCTTATGGCCTGGGGATTCCAAACCTTCTCCACGTCTTGTCTCATAGAAGTTCCTTGTAAGAATCATAAGGACTGCGCCCAAAAAAAGAGCGATAGCCATCATGGCCAGGCTGGAAGAGAACTCTCCTGTCTGGTCCCTGGACCAGCCGATGGCAAGATGTCCGAGGAATGCTGAGATGTTTCCTAAGGCATTTATCAAAGCAAGGCCTGAAGCAGCGGCGTTGCCCCTGAGGAACTTGGCAGGAATGGCCCAGAACGGCCCATAAAGCCCTCCCATGCCCGCTGAGGCGATCAACAACGCTATGAAGATCATGGACGTTTTTGGAAGGACCGCCACCATCATTATACCGATGGACCCTACCAAAGCTGGCAGCGCCACGTGCCAGTACCTTTCGCCGGTGCGATCTGAGTGAATGCTGGTTATTACCATGGCCAGAGCCGAGGCCACGGAGATAAAAGCGCCGATAAAGCTGGTGGTGGAGTCATCGAGGTGGAAGAACCCCCTGAGCATCAGTGGCGACCACAGGACAAATCCCGCGCCTGCGAAGATGAAGGTAGCATATATCGTTCCCAAGGTTAGGACTTTCACGCCGAGCAGCCCTTCTCTTAGGGTGGTGGAGATGACCTCTTTGCGTTCATCGGCCTTCAGAGCTTCCTCTATCCACCCCCTCTCCTCCCTCGAAAGCCAGGTTGCCTTATCCGGGCTATCGGTGAGATAGAATATGGCCATCATGCCCAATACAACTGCCAGAAAGCCCTCTACCAGAAATATCCACTGCCATCCAGCGATGCCGGCAAAAGCATCCCTGCTTAAAATGAAGCCTGCTATCAGGGCTCCCGAGATCCCGGAGATGGGAATGGCCACTATAAAGTATGAGAAATACCGCGCTCTCTCTGTGGCTGGCAGCCAGTACATCAAGTAAAAGATAACACCTGGGAAGAAGCCAGCCTCAGCGACTCCCAGGAGAAAGCGCATGGCATAGAAGCTCAGGGGGCTGTTTATAAATGCCAGGCCCATGGTGATCATGCCCCAGATGACCGTAATGCAGGCAATCCCTCTCCTGGGTCCCATTCTCTTCAGGAACATGCTACTGGGAACGCCAAAGAGGAAGTAGCCTATGAAGAATATGCCTGCGCCTATGCCATAAGTGGTATAGCTGAAGGATAGGGCCTCGCCCATCTGGAACTGGGCGTAGGGGAGATTGGAGCGGTCGAGAAAGGCGACCAGGTGAAGGATGAATAGAAATGGAATCAATCTTCGAGCAATCTTACCGAGCACTGCCTGCCTTATGGGATCCTCCTGATAGGAAAGCACAGCTTCATCGAGATTGCCTTTAATCGCATCGCATGAGGCAGACATCTCCTAAAACCTTTGAGCCAATCAGATACAGGTTATGCCACAGATCTTTCTGCCCATGTTTAGGGCTATGATCAAACCGGTTCAACCGCAGAAGTTCTATAAATAAAATTAGGCAGGATCATCTGACTTAGAAGTCAGTCATGATCCTGTACTGATCGATCTCCGTTTGCTTGAGACCAGCCACGAACCTTTCGGCCATGTCCTTGATGTCCTTGGACCTGGTGATGGCCCTTCCGACCACCAGGATATCGGCGCCGGCCTTCAGGGCATCGGCCTCGGTATCTACTCTTATGCCTCCAGCCACGGCTACCAGGAGCTTCCTCCCGTCCTTGGCCAGGGCTTTTATGGCAGGTATTTGGTCCCAGACGTGAGCGCTGGCCTCCATATCTATGGCTCTGTGAAGCTCCACCACGTCCGGCAGAACATCCAGGTCCTGAAGCACTCCCAAGGGGTTCTGGACATTGAGCATGTCTATTATCGAGTAGATGCCCGTCTTCCTGGCCTCGTTGATGGCGAGCTCTATGGTCTTTTTGGTGGCGAGGCCCGAGATGACCACAGCGTCGGCGGTGGCGTCGGCCGCAAGCCTTACCTCCAGGTTTCCGGTATCCAGGGTCTTTAGATCCAGGATCACGAAGGAGCCGGGCCTGGCTGCCCTGATCTCGTGGACTACCCTGGTCCCGAGCATCTTGACCAGGGGAGTGCCGACCTCTATCAGGATGTGATCGCTGTCGGGGATCTCGCACAGAACCCTCTTGACCTCGGCCATGTCCACCAGGTCCAGGGCCACCTGGAGATAGGGCGGGTTCCAGAGCCTGGTGACCCTGAAGCCCATGATCGGGTGGGTCGAGCGCTCCTTCTCATGAAGGACCGTTTCAATGCTTGGGAAGCTCTCCATGGCCCTCTCGATGGCCAGCTTGGTGGCGCCGTAGTTGTACCTGTAGATGGCATCGTAGTCCTTGGCATCGGGATGGATGAAAACCGATACCACCAGCACTAGGTCCTCGACCTGATCCTTAGGTATTACCCCTTCGGCGACGGAGTCGGCCACGGCCTTGGCCACCGCTGTCTGGGCAGGGCCGAAGATCTGTGCCGCCTGGGTCATGTTCTTGACTGTGACCTTGGGAACTATGAGCGTCGAGGGCTTGGGGGGTAAGTTCGGGCGTATCACCGATAATAGCGGCGTGTGACCTGCCGAGAGCTGGGTCAGTCCATTGGCGAAGGCGGCCCCCACAGGGCCGTTCTTATCGCCTATGAGCAGATCTATGTGGGCAATCTCAGGCTCCTTGCCGATGAGTGCCTCTCCTACTAAAAACAAACGTCTACACCTCGCTAATGGGAGCTTCAGCCAGGCTTTTAACCCTTTTGGCCTGTAACGTCGGGGCCTGTGCCATCGGGCTTTTGATCGAGCTATGGTCGGGCTATGATCGGGCGGTGGGTCCAGCTATAGATCCTGTTATATGATCTGGTAGTATATCAGAGGTGCCAGAGCAATGATGGCAAGGCCTGTGAAGAGCCTTATGGCCGCTCTATAGTCCTTTCTGAACTTGTCGATCTGCTCGGGACTCATACCTAGAGCAATGAAGGTACCAAGGATAAGAATAGGCGCGAGTATCCCCAGGTTGTAGAAGATCAGGTAGACGACGCCCTCAGCATAGTTCTTGCTGGATATCACATCCAGTATCGCGAGGTATACGGCGCTAACACAGGCTAACTTGACCAGGGAGAAGAGAGCACCTATCAGGAAGTAGGAGCTGATCTTTCCCTGGGATGCTCCGGCCTTGAAGTAATCCATGACCCCTTCGGTCGTCTTGAAGAGGGAGTCTTTCCCAGATTTCAGCCTTCTCGCATCCTCAATCTGAGTCAGACCCATGATGATTAGAACGGCGGTCAGTATGTACCTGAAGCTATCGGCGACAGCCTTGGCCTGGAAGAGGCGCTGCATTCCCAGGCCAAAAAGCAGGTACATGACGAAGATCCCCGCTGAGAATGCAACTATCATGGTTATCAGATCTCTCCTCCTGCTCGAGGACGATAACACCGTGGCCGACAGAAAGACCAGAATTCCCAGAAGGCATGGGTTGAAGCCGGCAAAAAAGCCTGCTCCTAAGACCGTCATGAGCGAGGAGGCTGAGATCTTGCTCAGATCCAGGTTCTCATTTACCGCTGAGCTCTGATTGGTGCTCAGGTTGAGGCGCTCTCCTTTCAGAGCCGCTCTGATCATCCGGTCCAGCTTACCGATGTCTTCATCGTAGTCCCTATAATTGATGACCTGGCCGCCTATGACCATGGCGGGCACATCTTTGGTCTTGTGGGCCTTGATGATCTTTTTGCCCTCACCCGAGAAGTAATCGTACTCGGTGATGTTGATGCTCTCCGTGGATGAGATGTTGTCCAGGGTCCTTTGGGCTGAGGCGCACTTGTGACAGCCCGGGGACTTGATGAAAATGACCTCCTGGGCAGCCAGGGCTTCGCCTATCAGTAAGGACGTCAGAAGCAGAAGCGCCAGGGCCAGGAAGGTCTTTCTCATGTTCAATCCTTGGTACTAGATACTATATTGTTCAATCTTTGATACTATATTTTAGTCCTCTGTGCTGTAGGTTAAAGTAGCGGCCTCATTGGACTCGGATGAGCCAAAGCCCACCGATGTGCTATCCTCAGCGACGAGCACTATGGAGTAAGGACATCCCTCAGTGCAAACCTCTACTGCCTTCTTCATCAAGGGGGTTATGTTTATGGTGTACTCCCCTGCCGTGGAGATGTCGGCGCTGGCGCTTATGTTCTGGTAGTAGGCCTCCTTATCGTTCCAGGTTAGTGTGTCCAGGGTGGCTCCGTGGAGCAGGTAGGCATCGACTTTGCCAGACTTCTCCACCTCCGAGATGTACACCTTCAGGGACGCCGACTTGAGAGCCTCGGGTGTGAATATCCCCTCTGATCCCAGGGTGTTGATGAATCCTAGGTAGGTCTCCTTCTCAGAGGTGCCGTCGGAGGACGTGGCCCACAGGGTATTTCCATCGCTGAAGCTCTCGTCGGCCTTATTCTTGTCTACGTAAGCGTCTACGTCCAGCTTGGCCTTGAACTGGCCAGCCGTCGCAGCCCCAACCAGGGCTATTATACAGATGAGCGCGAACCAGTACCTCAAACCAATAACCTCCCTGGAAGTGTAGGGCCGGGGGAATAAAAAGGCTTGCGTTCACCTATCGCTCATATAAACCCGTCAGGGACCTCCAGGGATCCGCTTAGACCTCTATTAGCTATTATAGAAGCGATCCATTATTATACGGCCTGGTTGGTTAGATTTATTAACCCCCTCAAAAGCTCTTCTGGGCGGTGGTTGCTTGAGAATTATTATCCCATTGATCTGTACGGCATTGATCCTGGCAGCCTTGGCATCGTGGGCCGGAGCCTCGACCATAAAGGTCAGCTCTGATCTCCAGGTAGCTATCCGTTCAGCTTCTCCAGGAGACACCCTTCTGGTGGGCCCAGGCAGCTACGATCCCGTGGTCGTGGACAAGAGTTTAAACCTTGTAGGCGACGAGGCCACGGTCAACGCTAACGATAGCGGTGCCTGCATAAGCATCACTGCCAACGACGTCAATATCACAGGATTTACCGTCAAGTACGGCCTCTACGGAATCCACCTGGACCACGTCAAGAACTGTACCATCACCAAGAACTACGCCACCCGCTGCGCCCAGGACGGCTTTGCTGTTCTCTTCTCGGACGGCAATCATATCGAGGATAACATCGCCACTTACAACGGTCTGGGCGGCGAGGGATGGTACGGCATATACTTATCCAATTCGAACGAGAATACCATATGCAACAACGTGGCCTGCTACAATGGAGCCTATGGACTCAACATGTTCCCCTCCTGCAACAACAACACTGTGTCCGGCAACACCCTGGTGGGAAACATGTACGGTCTCTACATGTTCACAGGCTGCTCCGGCAATGTTATAAAGTTCAATAAGATGGCCAACAACACCAACTCGGGAGTGGATATGAGGTTCAACTGCCACGGAAACTTCCTCTTCAACAATACCGTGGCCAACAACGTCGTGGCGGGCATAACCCTGATGGACTCGCCCCAAAACACCCTGAGGGGCAATAAGGTCTCGGGCAACGATAGGTACGGCCTCCAGATCCAGGGAAGCTCCGATGGCAACCTCGTAGCTGGAAACAGCATCTACGATAGCCAGACAGGCATCTTCGTCGAGTCAGGCAAAAATCACTTCTACAGCAACCGCCTCATAGAAAACGCGGTCCAGGCCGATGATCGCGGCAAGAACACCTGGAATGCCCCCTATCCCACTGGGGGCAACCTATGGAGCGACTATCAGGGCCAGGACAGCCTTAGCGGCCCTGACCAGGACGAGCCTGGAAGCGACCGCATTGGGGATACTCCTTATAAGGTAAACGATGCATCTTCAGATAAGTATCCTCTGATGGGAGGACAGGTAAAGCTCATCAGCATTCTGGACAAGAGGATATCTCCCTCCAAGGCCAGAGTCGGGGATAACGTGGCGATAAAGGTCAATGTAGAGTCCAAGTACGGCCTCTCCCAGGTCTCCGTGAAGGTGGTAGGTTCTAAGGGGACTGAGGCTGGCGGGTATGTGCGCATGGTGCTCTCTGGTAGCTATTATTCAGGGTCCTTGGTCACGGCCCTCATGAACCCGGGCACTTATGATCTGATCATCACCTTAGTGGATGCTCGAGGGCACGAGGATAAGGAGGCCCTGGGTCAGCTGGAGCTGACGCCCAGGGGCAGCTATGATTTTGACGCTTCTAAATCTAATCTAGGATGATGGGGGAATCTCACGTTGAAAAATAGAGTGTGGATCACATCCCTGGTCATGGGCGCTGGGCTTTTGGCCCTTCTATCCCTGGCCCACGGGGCTCATGGGCAGGAGTGCAAGATGCTGGACCCAACCCACTGCAGCGACGACAGCGGCTGGAATGCTCTGGCTGAGCTGGATGCCATAGGCAACACCACGGCTCAACAGCAGCAACAGGCAGCGGTAAACACCAACTGGCCTAAAGTGTCCAGGCAGAAGAGGTGGAATATGCCGGTATCCGGCTTCGGCGGTTCCTCAACATCTTCTAAGACGCCTCCCTCGGATACGACATCGGATAAGATTTCTTCGAATGAATCTTCCTCCTCACAGGATCCGGCTGAGAATGCCTCCGATATCAAGGCCCAGGAACGCAAAGTAAAGCCGGACGAGAGCATGGCAAGCGCAGCTCCTGAGGATACTGAGGTTCGCAGGAGCAACAGTGCCCTTCGCATGCTGGCCACCGTCTCGGATGCCTCTTACTACGACGTCCTCCTGGACGTGAGCGACGGCACCTCCGTATTTGCCGATGGAGCCATACATGTTGATTACCTTAACTTCACTACCAACAACACCTTAAAGTCGGTGCCTGAGCTAGCAGCTATTCTGGGCGATGCCGGCATCTCCAAGAACGACTCAGTGCTCATCTACGGCGAGTGCAAGCCCTGTGGCGGCGGTCCTTCGGTGGCCACCTACGCCTACTGGGTAATGAAGTACCTGGGCCACAACAAGGTCAAGCTCATGGATGGGACCCTAAGGGACTGGGCAGCTGCTAACGAGACCGTCGTGAATCAGTCGGCCACCAGGGCCGCCGCGTCCTATGAGTCGTCGCCAAACACCTATCTCCTCGCCACCTACGACTACGTCAAGAGCGGCGAGCCCCAGATCGTGGATGCCAGGTCCTTCCAGGAGTATGGAGCAGGATCTATACCGGGAGCCATCAACATACCCTATGATTCCGTGATCTTCAAGGACGGAAGGATCAAGGACGAGTCGGCATTGAAGAAGATCTTCACGGGCCTCAGCAAGGGCAAGCCAGTGGTAGTGTACACCACCACCGGCGTTAAGGCTTCTATGATCTGGTTCACACTGGAGATGATGGGGTACGATTCCAAGGTCTACACCTGGATGGATTGGCTTGAGCGCCAAGATAAGAGCTAATACAGGAGAGTTTCTGATGATATCGAGAATGGGCTGGGGCTCAGCTGCCTTAGCCCTTTTAGTGCTGGTGATGACTTTGACCTCCCAGGCCAGCGCCGGGTGTGCGGTGTGCGGTGACAACTCGGCCAATCAGGACGAGGCCTGGAAGAAGGAGGTAAACAACTTCATGGCTGGCGATTCCGTTGGAAGCAGCCAAAAGGTTATCGCCAATAACCAGATGGATCCCAAGAGCCAGAGGAAGATCCGGTTCAGCTCTCAGAACGAATCGTCGGACTTATCCCAGTCAATCTCGGAGAGCAGCTCCTCCGAGAGTGCCTCTGATTCCTCGGGCGCAAGCGGCTCGAACGAGTCTGGTAATACAGGCCGCTCTGCAGGGTCTTCGTCCGGGTCATCGGCTAGGTCGCCGGGCTCAGGCCGCTCGGATGTGTCTTTTGGGACTGATAACACCCTGAGCTCACGTGGCTCTGGTGCTTCCGATGCCTCTTCCAGAGCAGATCCCGGCTACAGCGCCATAAAGAGGAGCAAGTACGCCTCGGCCATGCTGGTACCTCTCTCCGAGGTCCAGAATGCAGATGTAGTTCTGGACATAAGCCCCGAGGCCACGGAGTACATAGACGGGGCCGTCAACATTCCCTATACCGACTTCCTCAAGAAAGACGGCTCCTTGAACTCAGTCTCCGAATTGGCCAGGGCTCTAGGCAACGCCGGCATCAACCGAGATGATAATGTGGTCATCTACGGCGAGTGCCAGCCCTGTGGCGGAGGGCCTTCAGCTTCCACCTTTGTCTACTGGATGATGAAGTACCTGGGCCATGACAATGTGAGGCTCATGGATGGGACCATAGATGACTGGGTGGCGGCCAAGAAGCCCACCGAGCCATCTCCTAAGACACTACTCAGCACCATATACATCCCTGCCGTGAACTCCAGCCTCCTGTCCACCTACGACTACGTCAAGAGTGATATGGCTCAGATGGTGGATGCCAGGACCGAACTTGAGTATCAGCAGGGGACCATTCTCTCAGCTCAGAACCTTCCTTACGATCAAGTTCTGGATGGAAAGAGGATCAAGAGCGAGGCCTCTTTAAAAGAGCTCTTCTTGGGGCTCGATAAGGGCAAGCCAGTGGTGGTCTTCACCAACACCGGCATCAAGGCCTCACTGGTCTGGTTCGCCCTGATGCTTGGAGGATATGATGCTAGGGTCTATACCTGGCAGGACTGGCTCAAGAACCAGCCCGTGCTCAACATTAGCCTGGTCGATATCAAGGCGGTGCCAAACCCGGCCAGAACTGGCG
>CAZKWM010000045.1:0-12685 GCA_964556405.1 uncultured Methanotrichaceae archaeon
TCCTTGACTATCCTGTTGGCCAGGGTGGTCTTACCTGCATTGGGAGGCCCATATAGCCCAATCCTTGCCTTCCTTTTCCGGCTGAATAACTTGTTAATCCAGGTCCCAAAGCTTAGCTTAAGACCGCGTAAGACTCCCATATCCATCCTCGGCGATGATACAGCAACCTCCGTACTAATAATTTTCCGTATTTATTAGTACAGATTTTTCAACCCCTGATTGCTTTAGAGGAGATCAAAGGAAGATCTCCTGAGCGGGGCAGGAGAAGTCGAAGCCCTTGAACTCGCTGCAGGCCCTGACCTCCTTCCATATATCAAGCAGGGACTTGTCGCGGATATTGCCGTAGCTTCCCTTAAGGTAGGGGCAAGCCCTGATATTTCCGTCCACCCCTACATGAAGCCAGCGCCTTCCGGCCATGCAGCCCAGCATCTGGCCCTCGAAGTAGGTGCTGGCAAAGAGCCTGGGACCTCCAGGTTCGGAATTGACTTTATGGTAGAAATTGAGGATCTTCTCCTTGTCTATCTGGGTGAGCTTCTCCTCAGGGATCCTGGGGATCCCCTCCCAGATGGAGAGCTCGTGGGCTCCAATCTCAGAGGCGAGCCTATAGAGCTCGGGTATGGAGTCCACTGAAGAAGAGGTCACGTGAGTTGAGATGGTGACTATGAGGCCTGCTCTTAGAGCTACCTTTACAGCCTCCAGGGCCTTGGCGTAGGATCCCTCCAGGCCCCTGACCTTGTCGTGAACGACAGGGTCTGCGCTGTAGATGCCTATGATGATGTTATAAAGCCCGGCCTTCTTCAAGGCCTCAGCCTTTATCTGGGTGAGCTCCAGGCCGGGGGTGAAGAGGTTGGTCACGGCCTTCTCAGGGTCCACGTGTCTTATGAGGTCTATGATGTCGTCCCTCAGAAGCGGATCGCCCTCGGTGAAGGTTATGATACAGGTGCCCATGCCCAGGGCCTGATCTATCACCGAGACTATCTCCTGGTAAGAAAGCTCTCCTTCTCCCGCCTTGATGAGACAGTGATCGCAGTTGCAGCCGCACTGCCTGGTAACCTCTATGGATACAGTCTGGGGAATGGGCCTGCCTATGGCCATCTTGGCCTCGCCCACCAGAAGCCGCTTGAAGGGCACGCTGGGGATAGGTGGAAGCCAGGTGCTGGCTACAAAATCGTCCTTCCTGACCAGGGCGGGCTTCTCCTCCCCAAGCCTTTGGTTTATCTTGCTCAGGGCCGGCTGGACCACTGCAGCCAGGGCCCCGTGCGCCTCTAGCTCCCTCTTATCCCCGTTGAAATCCACAGAGAGGGCGGCAGTCTTAAGCAGCTGGATCATTGGGACCCCGTCTCATCGGGAGCAGTTATAGAGTTATCGCCTTAAAGATTACCCGAAGATGAGTAAGATTTAATTAATCGAATCCCATGTACGCAGCGGTGATAGGGTGAGTGAAGTTGTTCTGGCCTATTCGGGAGGCCTGGATACATCCGTATGCATACCTCTTCTCAGGGAGAGATACGGGTTTGACAAGATTATAACGGTTCTGGTGGACGTGGGCCAGCCCAAGAGCGACATCGACAGAGGAAACTTAAGGGCTAAAAAGCTCGCGGATGAGCACTATGTCATCGACGCCAAGAAGGAGTTCGTCGATGATTATTTATTTCCACTGATAAAGGCCAATGGCTCCTACGAGGGCTACGTCCTCGGCACGGCCATAGCTAGGCCCCTCATCGCCAGAAAGGCCGTGGAGATCGCAGAGGACCTAGGAGTCAAATGCCTAGCTCACGGCTGTACCGGCAGGGGAAATGATCAGCTCAGGTTCGAAGCGGTCTTTAGAACCACCGACTGCAAGGTTGTAGCCCCCATGAGGGAACTGGACCTGGCCAGAGAGTGGGAGATAGATTACGCGAGGGAGCACGGCATAGAGGTGCCCGTGACCAAGGCCAAGCCCTGGTCCATTGATGAGAACCTCTGGTCCAGGTCCATAGAGGGCGGAAAGCTGGAGGACCCCTACTTCGAACCTCCCGAGGAGATCTACGCCTGGACCAAGACCCCTGACCAAAGCAAGCCAGCCCAGGTGGTGGAGATAGGCTTTGAGAAGGGCATGCCAGTCTCCCTGGACGGGGTCGAGATGGAGGGCATGGAGCTCATAGCCAAGCTGAATGATCTAGCAGGGTCCTTCGGAGTAGGAAGGACGGATATGGTCGAGGACAGAGTCCTGGGCCTAAAAGCCAGGGAGAACTACGAGCACCCCGCAGCCACGGTCCTCCTCACCGCCCACAAGGACCTGGAGCAGCTTGTTCTATCCAGGGCTGAGCTTCGCTTCAAGGAGGGCGTGGACTCCTCCTGGTCAGAGATGGCCTACATGGGACTGGTGGACGATCCTCTCTTCGCGGACCTGAATGCCTTCATAGATCAGAGCCAGAAGAGGGTCAACGGCTCGGTCAAGGTCAGGTTATTCTGCGGAACGGCAGCTCCTACAGGCAGGAGGTCCAAGGACGCCCTCTACGCCCAGGACATGGTCTCCTTCGACAGCACAAGCTTAAGCCAGCGTGATGCTGAGGGCTTTGCCAAGTACCACGGCTTTCAGGCCAGGCTCTTCAAGAGGAAGTCGCCTTGAATACCTGAAGGGCAGGATTTATGGCAGAATAGGCCTAATATTAGGCCATGCCTCAGCTCGTCGTCTCCGAGGGCTCCGGGGCCTCTGACCTCGCGCCTCTGGCCCTGGCCTTCAACCAGATAATCAGCCTGCCCGTGACCATGAGGAGCCAAGGCTCCCCGGGGGTCAGGGTAGAGAAGGGAGCAGTCCTGGATGAACACTACACGGGACCGGTGCTGGAGGAGGTCTTGAGATCGGGAAAGCCCATCAGGACCATCCCCGATAGAGGGGTCTACAAAGGCGTTCCGGTCTCCGTCGCCCCCATCACGGCAGGCGAAAAGATCGTGGCAGCCATGGGAGTGGTGGACCTGGTCGGGACAGTGGACCTGCCCGAGGTCTTTGGGGCTTACGCCGATATCCTGAGGCAGGTGAAAGAGAGCAGATGATGGTGCGAAGGGCTCAAAAGGAGGACCTTCCCAGGATAGTGGAGATAGAGAGGCTCTGCTTTCCAGAGGAGGCCGCCTTTCCCCCCAAGATGTTCTCCTACCTCCTGATATACGCCGAGGCCCTGGTGGCCTACAACAGTCAAGTAGAGGGATTTGTGGTGGGATACACCTCCGGAAATGTGGGGCTCATCTACACACTCGACGTCCACCCCGATTACAGGAGGATGGGCGTGGGCAGCGTCCTCCTGAAGAGAATGGAGGAGGTCCTGGCATCCAAGGGAGCCAGAATCCTTAGGCTGGAGGCAGCGATAGAGAATCCCGCGGCTTTAGCCCTTTACCTAACGGCTGGGTTCAGAAAGGGATCCCTGATCAAGGACTACTATGGCCTAGGGAAGGATGCCTGGAGGATGATTAAAGAGAGGTCTTAAGCCATATAGGTGGCCCATTATTTAGCAGGTTATTAAATCATTTTGACCGAGGTTGAGGCGGATTTGCCTGGTTAAATTTTATATAGGAAGTAGACTTGCTATGGCATTTTATTAAGATTGACCCAAGGGAGGTTTTAATAAAATGCTAAGTCCCTCAAACAATCCTTTCATGAAGCCACCGGAGGATCCTTTTCCAGTGAAGAAGGGGCCCGGACCCTGCCCCAGGCTTCCGTGCGTGAACTACCCGCAGCGATGCAGAACCGCAAGGTTTATCTAACCAAAAGTTACTAACATGAAGTTTATCGAGTGATGATCTTGAACCCCATTGACCTTCTGGATGTGCTGGGAAATGAAAATCGAAGGCGTATTCTCCAGCTCCTCTCCTTTAGGCCGTTCTACTTCAATGAGATAGCAAAGCGCCTGGATGTCGGCCCCAAGGCAGTCATAGATCATCTGGAGATGCTGGAGAGAGCCGGACTTATCGAGTGCTATCACGAGCAGAGCCGCAGAAAGTACTTCAGGATCGCCAGAAAGACGGTTTTAGAGGTGGCCGTAACTCCTCACTCCTACGGCGTTAGAGCCTACAGATCTGAAGGGGTGCCCCAGGGAGTTCCCTGCGACTCCAAGGACCTAAAAGATCTCCAGTCTGAGATCGCTCAGGTGGAAGAGAAGCGAAAAAGCCTGAGAAGCCAGATGGAGGAGATAGAGGCCACGGAGATGGAACTCAAACGCAAGGCTGCTTTTGCCATACAGATCTATGCCGAGGACGTCCTGGAGATGGAGGTTTTGATGGCCCTCCTCTCGGGAGGGGCCAGCTTGGCCACCCTGGCCGAGAAGCTAGAGGTCCCCCAGGCCGTGATAAATGAATGCCTAAGAAGGCTCCAGAGCAAGGGAGCAGTGCAGAAGAAGGACGAGGAATGGAGCATATAGCTGAACGTTCACAACCCCAGGCCCCGATCCACATGCCCCTCAGGGTGACCGAGGCCTATCACAGAGACGCTGGCAAGGGCATAGCTAGGCTAAGCAGCGAAGCCATGAAGCGCCTGGGTATCGGCAGCGGAGACGTGGTGGAGATCCGCGGGAACGAGAAGGCCTGCGCCGTAGCCTGGCCGGGCAACCCAGGAGATCCCCTGGACATAATCAGGGTGGACGGCAACACCAGGGCCAATCTCGGGGTTGGCATCGATTCCAAGGTCAGCGTGATAAGGGCCAAGGCCAAGCCAGCCAGGAAGGTCGTCCTGGCACCCTTGCGGCAGATAAGGCTCATAGGAGGACCCGAGTACCTTCTGCGTATGCTGGAAGGAAGGCCCATGGTCAAGGGAGAGCACTTCAAAGTGGAAATGATCAACAACTCCCTTGGACTGGTGGCGATAAGCACCGTTCCTTCGGGCCCTGTCCTCATAACCCACGACACCATCATAAGCATCACCAAGGAGACCCTAGAGGAGCTTCCCATCCACATCAGGGAAGTTTCTTACGAGGATATAGGCGGCCTCTCCAGGGAGATTCAGGCCATCAGGGAGATGATCGAAGTTCCCTTGAGGCACCCCGAGCTCTTTGAGAAGCTGGGAATAAAGCCACCGAGGGGCGTTCTCCTCCACGGCCCTCCGGGCACTGGAAAGACGCTCATCGCCAGAGCCGTGGCAGCCGAGACCGATGCTAACTTCATATCCATCTCGGGGCCGGAGATCGTTTCTAAATTCTACGGAGAATCCGAGCAGAGGCTCAGAGAGATCTTCGACGAGGCCCAGAAGGCTGCGCCCTCCATAGTTTTCATAGATGAGGTTGACTCCATAGCTCCCAGAAGAGAGGACGTCTCAGGGGATATGGAAAGGCGGATGGTGGCCCAGCTCCTGGCCTTAATGGACGGCCTCTCCTCCAGGGGCGAGGTGATAGTCATAGCCGCCACCAACAGGCCTAATGCCCTGGACCCCGCCATGCGCAGGGGTGGAAGGCTAGACAGGGAGGTGGAGATAGGCATTCCCGACAAGAACGGGCGCCTGGAGATACTCTACGTCCACACCAGGGGCATGCCTCTGGATGAGGCCATAGACCTCAAGGACATAGCCGAGGTCACCCACGGCTTCGTAGGTGCCGATCTCTATGCCCTCTGCAAGGAGGCGGCCATGAGCACCTTGGAGAGGGCTCTGCCTGACATCGATATCAAGGCGGATATTCCCCCACAGATCCTGGCTGATCTTAAGGTCAGCAAAGAGGATTTTGCCGAGGCTTTGAGGAAGATAGAGCCTAGTGCCATGCGCGAGGTCTTCGTGGAAGTGGCTGAGACCCATTGGGATGAGGTAGGGGGCCTGGAATCCGTCAAGCAGGAGCTCATGGAGGCCGTTGAGTGGCCTTTGAAGTACCCCGAGGCCTTCGAGTCCCTGGGGATCAGGCCTCCCATAGGCATCCTCCTCTACGGCCTTCCTGGCACTGGAAAGACACTGCTGGTGAGGGCCCTGGCTACCGAGAGCGGACTAAACTTCATAAGCGTCAAGGGGCCCGAGCTTCTCTCCAAGTGGGTTGGTGAGTCGGAGAGGGCTGTTCGGGAGGTCTTCAGAAAGGCCAGGCAGGCTGCTCCGGCCCTCATATTCTTCGACGAGGTGGACTCCCTAGTCCCGGCCAGAGGCAGCGGCTCAGAGACCAACGTCACTGAGAGGGTCGTCTCCCAGTTCCTGACCGAGCTGGACGGCATGGTTAAGCTCAAGGACGTGGTGGTGCTGGCAGCGACCAACAGGCCCGACCTCCTGGACAGGTCCCTGCTCAGGCCCGGCAGATTCGACCGCCTGATCTATGTGCCCATGCCGGAGATAGGAACCAGGAGGAAGATCTTGCAGGTGCACACCTCCAGGATGCCCATGGCGAAGGAGGTCTCCCTGGACTGGCTGGCAGGGGCAACCGAGAACTATTCAGGAGCTGACTTAGAGATGCTCTGCCGTGAGGCCGGGATGCACGCCTTGAGAAAGCATCTTAAACCTGGGATTACAAGGGAAGAGCTTATCGTGGATGAGATCACTGTACAAAGAGAGCACTTCGAGGAGGCACGCAGGCGGGTAAGGCCTCACATCTCCAAGGAGATGCTGGATGAGTATATTCAGATGATTACAGATTTCGAGGTTTAAGAGGAGATCGATGGAAGCTGAGCTAAAGCACCAAATATATAGGGCGGAAGTGCCAAAAATAGAGGCAGAGGCCGAAAGCTTGAGCGCAGATAACAAATTGATGGGCGATCTGGTCTTCGAGAACACCAGTGGCATCACCGTTTCGGAGGATCTCATCGATCATGTGATCGGCCAGGACGAGGCCGTCGAGGTTATCAAGAAGGCTGCTCACCAGAGGCGCCACGTCATGCTCATTGGCTCTCCAGGTACGGGCAAGTCCATGCTGGGAAGGGCCATGGCAGAGCTTCTTCCAGTCGAAGAACTTCAGGACGTCCTGGTGTACCCCAACCCCGAGGACAACAACACTCCCAAGGTCAGGGTGGTTCCCGCAAGCAGGGGCAAGCAGATCGTGGATGCCCAGAAGATGGAGGCCAGGAAGAAGGTCCAGACCAGGAACATGTTCTTCATGCTCATAGTCATGGGCCTCATAGTTTACGCATATTACACCGGCCAGCTCCTCTTCGGAATCATAGCAGCGGCCCTGATATTCCTCTCCATGAGGTACATGCTGCCCAAAGAAGACGCCTTGATACCAAAGCTTCTGGTGGACAATGCGGGCAAGAAGAAGGCGCCCTATGTGGACGCCACTGGCGCCCACGCCGGGGCCCTCCTGGGTGATGTCAGGCACGACCCCTTCCAGTCCGGAGGCCTGGAGACCCCGAGCCACGAGCGCGTGGAGGTTGGTGCGATCCACAGGGCTCACAAAGGTGTCCTCTTCATAGACGAGGTTAACACTTTAAGATTAGAATCCCAGCAGAGCCTCCTGACGGCCCTTCAGGAAGGAGCATATCAGATCACAGGTCAGAGCGAGAGAAGCTCCGGCGCCCTGGTCAGAACAGAGCCCGTGCCCTGCAGCTTCATCATGGTGGCAGCAGGAAACCTGGACGCCATCCAGGGAATGCATCCGGCCTTGAGGTCCAGGATCAAAGGCTACGGCTATGAGATCTACATGAGAGACACCATGGACGACACCTCAGCCAACCGCGACAAGCTGGCCAGGTTCGTGGCCCAGGAGGTGGCTCGCGACGGCAAGATTCCCCACTTCACTAAGGACGCGGTGGCCGAGATCATACGCGAGGCCAAGAGGAGAACAGGCAGAAAGGGCCAGCTCACCCTCATGCTCAGGGACCTGGGTGGCCTGGTGAGGGTCGCTGGAGACGTAGCTAGGGCTGAAGGCACAACCTTCACCGAGTCCAAGCACGTTCTCCAGGCCAAGAAGATGGCCAGGTCTGTAGAGCAGCAGCTCGCCGACAGGTACCTGGAGAGGCGCAAGGATTACTCCATGTTCAAGGCAGTGGGCGACGAGATCGGAAGGGTCAACGGCCTGGCAGTCATGGGAGACTCGGGCATAGTCCTGCCCATCATGGCAGAAGTAACCCAGGCCCAGTCCAAGGAAGAGGGCAAGGTCATAGCCACAGGCAAGCTCCAGGAGATTGCCAAGGAGGCTGTAACCAACGTCTCGGCCTTGATTAAAAAATTCCTGGGAGAGGACATCACCAACAAGGACATCCACATCCAGTTCATAGGAACCTATGAGGGAGTAGAAGGCGATAGCGCCTCAGTTTCCATCGCCACGGCGGTCATATCCGCCCTGGAAGGGGTACCTGTAAGGCAGAACGTGGCCATGACCGGCTCCCTGTCGGTTAGGGGAGATGTCCTGCCAGTTGGCGGCGTCACCCAGAAGATCGAGGCTGCGGCTCAAGCGGGCATAGGGACCGTCCTCATACCCAGGTCCAACCTAGGCGACGTCCTAATAGATGAGAACATCAAGGACAAGGTCAAGATCATACCGGTCTCGACCATAAGCGATGTCCTGGAGAATGCCATGGGCGTCCCGCAGAAAACCAGGCTCATAGAGAAGCTGAAGAGGTTCGCGTCTGAGAAGAAGATAGGCATCAACATTCCGGAGCCTATTTCTTCTCCTACGAGAAGCATATAAGATAGATGTCTGAGTTTTACGATATTAGAGCGATCCGGGGGTCTAGGACCAGGATAGTCCTGGACAATGGAAAGCTCGATGAGATCTCCCAGGCCCCCTTCCAGGGCGCGGCCATACGGGCCCTGAACGGGGGTGCCTGGGGTTTCGTTACTACCGATGATGTCGAGGGCCTTCAGGATAAGATCGACCTGGCCAAGAGGATCGCCCACCGTCTCCACAGAAAGGAGAAGCTTGTTCTGGCTGAGGCTCCGGCTGGAAAATCTGCCTATGTGACGTCTCAGAAGGACCCAAGAAACCTTTCCCTGGAAGACAAGGTGGCCATGCTCAAGGAGATAGAGGAGGCTGCTAAGGTTCCAGGAGTTACCAGCACCCAGGCGGCCTACGCCGAGACCATAGCTACCACGACGTACAGGAACTCCGAGGGCCTTGATCTGGTCACGGAGATGCCCAGGATCACCTTCTACATCAGCGCCGTGGCCAAGCGAGGCAACTTATTCCAGACCGGCGGCGAGGGAAGATCGGGCATCGGAGGCCTGGAGGTTCTGGAGAGGGAAAATCCAGCGGAACTGGCTAGGACCGTGGGAAAGACGGCCGTCGAGCTTCTGGATGCCAAGACTCCCAAGGGAGGCACCTTCCCGGTAGTCCTTGATCCGGAACTGGCAGGGGTCTTCGTTCACGAGGCCGTGGGCCATGCCTGCGAGGGTGACATCATCCTGGAGGGTGGGTCCATACTGGAGAACAAGATGGGCCAGAAGATCGGCTCGGATCTTGTGACCGTAAAGGATGATCCGAGCCTCATGAAGAATGGGTACTATCCCTTTGATGATGAGGGAAGCCTGACTCAGGAGACGATCCTGGTGAAGAACGGGGTTCTCAACGCTTACCTTCTGTCCAGGGAGACGGCAGGTAGGCTCGGGGGAGTTCCCAGGAACGCCAGGTCCATGGGGCTGGATAGGCCAATCGTTCGGATGTCCAATACCTACATTCCCAACGGGAGTTTCAAATCAGAGGAAATCTTCGAGGAGCTAGGAGACGGGATTTATCTCATGGGGTCCAGGGGCGGACAGGTTAACACTGCTGAGGGAGTATTCCAGTTCAATGCCAAGAAAGGGTATATCGTGGAGAAGGGAGAGAAGACCAAGCTCCTGAGGGATGTTTCTCTTTCGGGCAATATATTGGAGATACTTCATGACGTCAAGGCGGTGGGGGACGATCTGAGGTTCAACAGCGGTCGTTGCGGCAAGGGCGGGCAGCTGGTGCCTGTGTCTGATGGGTCGCCCCACCTTTTGATTGAGAAGGCTACGGTGGGAGGTGCGGGTTAAGTCCCATACCTATCAGCCCCTATTTTAACCATTTTGTGTTTAGAAATCAAAACTCGTAAGAGAATGCCTTAATTTTTAGGATTGACGAAAATACCCCATGAAATCAAGCTATTAAAGAAGACCTGACTTTTTAACAAAGTAGGCCAGCTCCTTTCCGCAGCATCTTTATGACCTTTAACAAATTCTATCATCTCATTTAAAGCAATTAGAGGTATAGTACGGTCAGACATTAACTTCTCTAACAGTTCATCTTCAGATTTACCTAGGAATGTACTGTGTTGAATAACGTTTAATACTATAAAAATATAACTAACATAGTATGGTCTATGAGAATAATCGCGATTGATGAGCGTACAATGAATGATTGATTAGATGCGGATGGTTATACCTATGCATAGATTGCCTAGATAAGTGAAATGGGAAACTAAAAGCCATAAATAATGATAAAGAGAGTCTAATTTATATATATATCACAACTCGTTTGTCCATTTTTGTGCCATATTATATGCCTCTATTCATCTACCCTATCGTCAACTAGAAGGCGATCTTAGGGCGCTTAGTGGCCTCATTCCTAGTCTAAGATCCGCAGATTATACCACATTATGGCATAGGATCAACAAGTTAAAGTTAGATGTGTCAGTACCAAAGAGAGGACAATATCGTAGTGGCTGTAGATCCGACTGGAGTAAAAGTTACGGATAGAGGATAATGGATAAGAAAAAAGCACAATGTAGAGCATAAAGGTTGGATCAAGATGAAGCTAGATACAACAGCCCTTTGATACTAGCCTTTGAAGCATGAAGACACGCTGAAAATGGAATGTTTTTAAATCTAGAGGGCCCTGATCCCATATGTGAAAGAGAACTCCCTCGCTATTCTGGCCGATGACTACACATCACCACTGCTCCTGAACACCCTGCTTAGAGAAGAAATCCCGACTTGGGTCAGGGCCCCCAGGCTCAAAGAAGACCTGGAGAAGAACTGCCAGGGGCTCCACGTCCTCGACGACGATAATGCTTTACAGATCATCTCAGATCCTCATAGCAAGATCTTCCTCAACTCTGCAGATGTGCTGACGATGCTTATGGAGCGCTCTAAGGCCGAGGTTGATGGAAGGATCAAGGCCATAAAGCTCTTGGAAGACAGGGAGAACCTGAGGAAGGCCCTCAACAGGGTGGGAAAAGGGCCATCAAACGGGTCATCGCTCGAAGAAATAGGAAAAGGCCAGAGAATCGTCTGTGATGCGTACTTCAACTCCAGGGGAGAGCCGGTAGTCCTGGGGATCTATGCCAGCTCCGCTTCTAAGGAGGGCCCTCAGGCTTCAAAAGCTATAGCTAAAGCTCAGGAACAGACGCAGAAACAGCAATTACATGGGACCCTATATTATACTAGCCCTGAGGTAATAAGGAAGAGGCTCCCAAGGATGGAAGACATGCTGAGGAAGATATCCCCGGCCAAGGAGATCAAGAACGTACCCTTCCACGCTGAGTTCGTCCTCCAGAGGAACAGGCTTCTCTTCAGTGAGGCAATCCCCATGAGTTTTGGAGCGTTCAGCCTCTCAGATCTTCCATTCTTTGCCTTCAACATCAACCCTTACAGGTATTACTTCAGAGACACTAGCCCCGAATGGAAGGAGACCCTGGGGAGGAGCGAAGAGAAGATCAACTTCTGGGTCTTGAGCGATCTCGGCCAAAAGGCCCCGGCAGGAGCTGAGGCTGATCACGACGAGTACATAGAGACCTTCGAGGACCTTATGGGCTACTGCAAGCTGTCCCTGAACAGATACACCGCCTTCTCAGTGGCCTTCGGAAGGGCCGACAGCCTGGAGGAGATTGTGAAGTACGCCAACTTCGACTTCGCCAGCTATGTAAATGTGAAAAATGAGGAGAAATAGCAGGCTGCATCCCCGCCAATTGATTGGTGAGTTAGGACGTACCTATTACATTCACCTCCTAGGCTATAACTATATATCTCCCTAAATCTATCATATTCTTGGATTTCAAGTATATGGTTGATAGTGGAAGTCCCCGCCGTAAAACTTGAAACACAAAGGTCCGTCGTATGGGTACAACCGATCTGAAAACCGTGTTTCTTTGTATAGGTGCTCATGGGAATCGTCAATATTCCCGATGCTTTGATGGCCGGCTGATAGCATAGATGAATTTACTTAAAAGGAAAAGAGTGTGCAAGACGGACGCCTGCGACTTCTGCCGGGGAAGGTTCATGGGAAAGTAGTTAAAGAAGACAGTACATCAAACCCAATGTGTGAGGGTTAGATGCCTACCGTAGTCCATTTTGAAGTGCCTGCGGATGATTTACGCAGGGTTAAATCTTTTTATACTGATCTCTTCTGCGGGAAGATAGAGGGCATTCCGGGCCTAGATTACATGCGGATAGATACAAGCGAAGAGGATCTGCCTAGCATCGGCGACGGGATTATGAGAAGGCAAGGCCCGTCTCAGCACATAATCAACTACATCGACGTCGATTCTTTAGAAGAGTATTCCTCCAGGGTGATGAGCCTGGGAGAAAAGGTGCTCATACCCAAGAGAGCGGTACCCGGTGTTGGCTACTTTGCCATCTGCCTGGATACGGAAAACAATCCCTTTGGAATCTTAGAGATCGATGAGGGCGCTAAATAGCATTATAGCATCGTATCGAATTAGATATTGCATTAGGGCTTTTGGCTAATCGATTAAGTGATTAGCTAATGGAAGGAGTAAAAAAATGCAAGGCCTTATTTTGGCCAGGAACAAGCTGCCATCCCATGGAAGGAACAGAAGCACCCATAGATACCAGATT
>CAZKWM010000046.1:0-11193 GCA_964556405.1 uncultured Methanotrichaceae archaeon
GACAGGATCGCAGCAAGCTTCAAGCTGGTGACGGGATTGGTGCCCTGTATCCTTATCTGGCCGTACTTCGTCCGATCCTCGAAGGTCGCAATGGGGTCATCGGAGCTGTTGATGGCATCTACGGCCGCAGAGGTGGCGTTGATTACAACGGAAGGGTTGCTGGCACCGCCCGGAACGGTCTGGACGATCTTGGCGTTCTGGGCCACGAAGCCCACCTTATAAGTAGATCCATCGCTATTGACGATGTTGACGTTCACGGTCTGGTCGCCTATGAAGTCCCTAAGAAGGGCAGGAGATGCGCTCGCCATGGCGTTGTATCTTGCGACGTTGTTATACACGTTTCCAGGGGTAAAAGCGCTCACAAGGGAAATAGATGCCAGAAGAAGGACCACAAATGCGAATAACTTATACTTCATAATAATATAAGAGCTATCTTTTTCCATAAATATCTTATGGCAGTGGAGCCACTAGCCATGGCATCTGTCTTCAACCTATCTGCAGTTAATAGGCCCGTGATCCTCGGTCAGCGCCATCTGTGGGCTTCCGGAGACCGATGCCGATCTACAGAATGCTTTAAGTACATTCCTTCCAAATAACGATTTATGAATGTCCTCGTGCTCTGCATCGACCGCGACGACGATCTTGGGAGGAAAGCAGGCATCACCTGCCCGGTCGTGGGCAGGGCAGAGAACATCGATGCCGCACTGAAGCTAGCCCTGGTCGATCCCGAGGACTCCGATGTCAACACCATCTTCGGCGGAATCCAAGTCTTCGACGAGCTGGCAGCCTCAGGGGAGAAGACCGAAATCGCATCCCTGGCCGGCGATATCAAGGTGGGATTGGTCTCCGACGCTAAGCTTTCAGAGCAGCTGGAGAACCTCCTGGGACGCTTCAACCCGGAGGGCGTGGTGGTGGTCTCTGACGGGGCCGAAGATGAGGCAATTTTACCTATAATTCAATCCAGGATAAAGGTAAACAGCGTCAGAAGGGTCATGGTAAAGCAAAGCCCCGATTTGGAGAGCACCTACTACCTCTTGAAGCAGGTCTTCACCGACCCCAAGATCAGTCACACCTTCTTCATACCCCCGGGCCTGGCCATGCTCATGTACGCCATCTTCAGCTTCCTGAGATACCCTGAGGGGGCAATCATTGCCATTGCCGGGCTCATAGGTATCTACCTTCTATTCAGGGGCCTGGGCCTCGACGACTCCATGGACGATGCCAAAAAGACCCTCAGGAACTCTCTCTATGCTGGCAAAATAGCCTTCGTAACCTACATCCTAGCCACCATGCTGGTGGTCATAGCCACGGTCCAGGGCATGACCATGCTCTGGCAATATTATATCGATCCGGTAAGGCACGGTTATCTGACCTTGATCATGGTCTACATCAACGCCAGCATATGGTGGTACACCGCCGCCGCCATCTGCGCCAACATGGGAAAGATCATGGACATGTACCTGGATGGGGTGAAGGACGCCAAGACCTATTCCTATCCCTTCTTCATCGCAGCGACGGGCCTCATCTTCAAATCCGCCAGCGGCTTCATACTGGCCAGCGACGCCAGCATCAAGTTCGACGTGGGCGTGGGCCAGTCCATACAGTACCTGGCCATATACGCTGTTCTGGCAGTCCTTGTCACCCTGGTGGGCGTCAGCGTCTCCAAGCGCATAGCTGGCGATGCCCACAACTCTAGGTGAGATAGTGGCCCTACGGATAGAAGCCTCAGGAGAAAAGTGCCTCGGCGATTTTACCTTTGATTTCTACTGGCAACATCATGGCTCCAGGCTGAACCCCGACGAGGCCATAGGAGGGATCAGCCGTCGTCAGATGGTGGAGGCGTTGAGGAAAGGCCAGGAGATTCATATAAAAGGTGAAGCTGGCAGCCGCCTCGGCTCCAGCCTGGGAGTCGATCTGATAAAGCTCGGTGGCACGGGCAGGGCTCTGGAGAGTTCGGGAAGTATCGTAGTAGACGGCGACGTCGGTAGCCACATGGGCATCAGCATGCTCCGGGGGGCCATCTACGTCAGCGGCCGGATTGCGGAACCCCTGGGCAACGTCCTGGAAGTTCAGTCCGATAGGACGGGCTACAGAAAATACGTGTCCATCACCGAGGTACTGGAAAAAGGCCTCCCTGCTATAGAACCAAATCTCTCCGATGAGAAGGGCCTGACTATCTGCGATGGCCTCCTTAGAGATACCCTTGGGGCAAGAAATCCCTCGAATAAGACTCTAACTGTGAATGGTGGCACGGGCATGAGCACGGGCCTCCTCATGAGCTCGGGGCTTATTCTGGTTAAGCGAGGCGCAGGCAAAAACACAGGGGTGCTCATGAGGGGAGGACGGCTCATCATCAAGGGCAGCACAGAGGACTTTACAGGCGCCGAGATGAGGGGTGGGGAGATCCTGGTGGCTGAGAGCATTGGAAGCTTCGCCTGCGCCAAGATGAAGGGCGGTAGAATATATGCCAGATCGGGTAAGCCGGTGCCTCCAGCAAAAGCCTTCGATCTGGATCAAAAAGAGTTGAATGACGTGGCCAGGGCCCTAGAGTTGAGCCTCATGTACGCCATGATGTACAAGAGATTCGGCCTTCAGCAGCTTCAATAAATCTCTTCTAAATCTTCGATGTGGGCAAAGGCGTCGGTCAGCTGCTTCTTCGACCGCTGCTTCCTATCCTTCTCCTCCTGGATGGCCCTAGCGGCCTGTGCATAGAGGGCTTCCACCTCGGGCACCGTGGCCAGGGCGAAGATGGATAGGACCTTGGGATAGCCTTTCTTTATCACCAGCCCTTTGAAGACGTGGCCCACGCTTCCGGAGAGCTTCTCTACTTCCTTGGTGATCTCATCGACGTCCATATACTCCTTGGAGCCCTGGATGACCACCATGGCCCTGGCCGCCTCCTCGTAGATATTGGCGGGGAAGAGAAGGCTTCCGGGCTTAAAGCTGTTCTCGAGGGCACTCTTAACCGAGGGCGACTTCTTATCCGCCTGGTAGAACCCCATGGTGCCCATCCTCAGGCCTCCGCCCATGACCGTCTTGAAGTCGCCAAGGTCGGTGACAGAGAGCATCTCGCTGTCCAGGGATTCTATGAGGAACATCAACCGTTGGGCCACCATAGTGTTGATCGTGTCGTAAGCCGAGACGATATCGCCACTACACCTCTTGAGGTACTGATTATCCACCAGGAGAAGGCCGTCGGCGTCCACCTCCATGAGCTCCCTCATGCTGAAAGCGGCGTTCTGAAGGTAGATGGAGCCCTCCTCGCGAAAGGGAAGGACGGCCACGGAGATGACGGTGATGTTCTTGTAGCGCTTCTTGAGCTCGTGGATGAGAAGTGGAGAGAAGGAAGATCCAGTGCCTCCAGAGGTGGAGGTCACCACGAAGGCCAGGTCGAAGTCGCCCCGCTTCTCGATCTCGCTCATGATCATGTCCCGGTTGTCCCAGAACCCCTGCTTTCCTGTGTTCCTGTTGGCCCCCACACCATGGAGGTTAGGGACGTGGAGCCTGTCCTTGGCAGCGGTGAAACGCAACTCTTTGAGGTCATTTACCGCCGTATTGATTGCTAGGGTCTCCACCCTGCTTGGGAACTTCTGTCGACTATAGTACTTGGCCAGCCTGGATGTTCCACCGAAGGACTCCTTGTTGACGGCATCCAGAATCCTGTTGCCGCATTGGCCAACGCCCAGCATAAGCACATTCAACATGGTACAAGGCTCCTTTTTTCCCTTATTAAAACATCCTCAATATTTATATTCTTTGTATCTCTTGTAGATCCAAGCCCCAAGGATTAATGCAGGTGTCAAGAATAAGAAATATAGGTATTTATACTCTTGTTCTTTGACCACAATTTCTGCGCTGGCTTCCTTATTGAGGATATCATCATCGCTCTGATAGCTAGCCTTGAGGTTTATGGTATAGTTCCCGCTGCTTTTACCCACTATGGGCACGGTATAGCTCTCTTCTCCTCCCGGAGCTATCTTCACGAAGCGTCTATCTATGCCGCTTACTTCCAGACCATCAGGCAAATCCACGAGCCTTACGTCAACCATCATGGCAGGGGCATCACCCCGGTTGATCAAGGTGACGTTCATGGTGCCCTTTCCGCCGGAATCCATGGGCGCCGGAGAAACAATTACCATCTCCAGGTTAGGCTTGCTCTTGGGCAGGATGGTCACCTGGAAGGGCTTGGAGGAGTTGGAATAACCCTTCTTTCGGGAGTCGGCATAGCTTACCACCAGGCCCGACACCTGGACAGTGCCCTCCTGGGCTGCCTTCAGAACGAATACCGCTGAGTCAGAGTCCCCGGGTTTCAGCCCGCTCTTGAGCTTGGGCGGATACCCAGCTAGATAGGTGAACTCGGGCATAGGTGGCTGGTTCACCACAGTTACATCCTGGGCCAGGCCCAGGCCGATGTTCCTGGCCTCCACGGTTACCTTGATGCTGTCCCCGACGCGCATCTGGGTCTTATCAAAGGTCTGCTTGACGTCTAGCTTAGGCATATCCCTGAGAGCCACAGAGGTAGCATCAGCAGCCCTCTTTCTTGGAGTGCCCAGGCGGTCGAGGTACTCTACCCTGATCTCCGCAGTCCTATCATCGGGGATATCTACCGCGGTGAGGGTAAGACCTCCTTCGTCAGCTCCGTCGTCGAAGTTGTTGGGGCTATTCTGTAGTAGAGCCCTCTGTTCTTCCAGGCTGCCCCCGATCTTGGAAACCTTGACCACCACAATGCCGTCGGACAGGGACTGGACCTCTATCATCTCCAACCTGTAGTCGCCTATGTCCACCCGATCCCCGGGGGTGAGGGTGAAGTCCTTGTAAGTTACCGAGTCGTCATCCTTAGAGCTGGCCGCCAGGGCTGAAGGTGCCAGTATCAGAGCTATCAGAATTCCAAGGTATACCAGCCGCATACCAGTCTCCTCAGTAGAAGCGCCCATTCTTCTCATTATTGAACATTACTCCATCTCCAGGCTCAGATCTATCCATCTGGCGTCCCTGGTCAGGGCGCCCAGGGAGATCACATCTACGCCGCAGGTGCTGTATTTCTCCACGTTTTTTGGGTTTATGCCGCCCGAGGCCTCCAGAATCACCCTATCTCTGAGGCCCCTGGCCTTAAGCATCTGGACACCCCGCGATATCTCCTCCGGAGACATGTTATCGAACATTATTATATCTACGCCAAGCTCCGCTGCGCGCACCATGGATGGGAGGTCCTCAACCTCGGCCTCGATCTTCTTGGTGAAGCTGGCCTGAAGCTTGGCTGCCCTTATGCACTCCTCGAGCCCGAGGAGCTTTATGTGGTTGTCTTTTATGAGAACGGCATCGGAGAGGTTGAACCTATGGGGATCTCCGCCGCCAAGGGCCACCGCCCTCTTCTCATAGATCCTGAAGCCGGGGGTGGTCTTTCGGGTGGCTGAGATCCTCACCCCGCCGGCTCTGAGAACGCACTCCTTGGTCAGGGTGGATATGCCGCTCATCCTGGAGATGAAGTTCAGAAGGAGCCTCTCGGCCTGTAAAATCTTTCTGGCGCTGCCCGTTATGGCCATCACCATAGCTTTCGCCGGCACGAACTCGCCTTCGTCATAGAGCCTCTCGTGCCCCAGGCCAAAGTAGTCCAGGATCTCCTCCGCCTCGGATAGGCCCGAGATTATGCAGTCCTCCCTGGCTACCACCGAGGCCCTGGCCTCTATCTCCGGAACGAGGGTGCTGGAGTCGTCCCATTCCCCTAAGTCCTCGGATACAAACCGATCGATCTCCGATCGCAGCATACCGCAAAGATTTTGAGATCCCATTGATTTATAGGCTACGATATCATGAAGATAGGTCTGGTGGGATGCGGCGCCATCGGCGCTGAGATTGCAAAGGCTATAGACAATGGCGAGATCGCCGCAGAGCTAGTAGCGGTGTGCGACAGAAACCAGACTAGGGCCGATGATCTCATCAAGAGCCTGAAGCACAAGCCGGCCAAGGCCGACCTTACGGACCTACTGGACCTCTCCGATCTGGTGGTGGAGGCGGCGTCTCAGAGCGCAGTTCCATCCATTACGAGGGCCACCTTGAACAAGGGAAAGAGCATCATGATCATGAGCGTTGGGGCCCTGGCCGACGCCGATTTCTACAGGAGCATAAAGAACCTGGCCAAAGAGCACTTGGCAAAGATCTACATACCATCGGGGGCCATCTCGGGCTTAGACGGCCTCAAGTCGGCGTCTATCGGGACCATAAGGCGCGTCACCCTGACCACTACCAAAAATCCTGCTGGCCTGGAGGGGGCGCCCTATATCACCCAGAACAACATTGATCTCAAGGCGCTGAAAGGTCCCACCCAGATCTTCGATGGGACGGCAGCCGAGGCAGTCAAGGCCTTTCCAGCCAATGTCAACGTGGCCGCTACCCTCTGCCTGGCAGCCAGAAATGGCGACGTGAGGGTCAAGGTGGTGGCCGATCCGGGCATCCACATCAACAGGCACGAGATAACGGTGGAGGGAGACTTCGGCCAGATCACCACCAAGGTTGAGAACGTTCCATTTCCCAAGAACCCCAGGACCAGCTACCTGGCGGCGCTCTCTGCCATTGCCACCCTCAGATCCATAGTAGAGCCGGTAAAGATAGGAACCTAGGCAGTCCTTTTTTTATCAGATATTTTTATTGATTAAAATTAGAGAGAAGGATAAAAAGAAAGGTTAAAAAGAGAGCCTATTGCTGGGGGTTGAGGGCCACCTGGGAGGGCTGGTAGGCCTCCTGGACTCTATGACCACGACGCCTCCAGAGACCTTGTAGGGTAGGGTATTCTCAGCATCTTCATCGTGGTACCTGGCATAGGCCTTGGCCATGGACCTGAGTTCATCTACGCCCACATCCACAGCCTTGCAGGGCTGCATAAGGGGCAGGTAATCCTTGGAATCGGCATCGATGGCTGCGATAGGGCGAGGACTGTCTCCTATGCCGTCTCCATTGAGGTCGTCGCCTTTGTAATTGCTGTAGTAGTTGCCAACCGTAGTGTTCCAGCAGTTGTGGCTGGCGTTCTCATAGGCATCAATCTTGTTCCTGGAGAAGCTGTTAGCATAGATGAGATTGTTCCAGTTCTTGTCCATTCTAAGGCCATGGACGTTGTCGGCGGCCTTGTTGCAGTACAGGACATTGAGCTGGCACCCCTTGGTGACCTCCAGGCCGTTGTAGTTCCTGCGGGCGTCGTTCCAGGCCACCACGTTGTTGCTGCTGTTCCCCTCCAAGCTTATGCCTATGCCAAAGCCCTCGATGACCTCGCTCCTGGTGTTCTCCACGACCGTGTTATCGATGACGGTGTTGTTGTTGGAGCCTGAGAGGAGGATGCCGTAGTAGTTGTGGGAGGCCTCATTTCCTGTGACCTCTGAGTTAGAGGAGTTCCAGAGGGCTATGCCCTCTATGTTGCCCGTGGCCGTGTTGGAATTCACCTTACAGCCTGTGGATTCTTTGATGAGCATTCCGGTGTGAACTGCATCGACCGCTGTGCTATTGGATACGGCTATGCCCCGGGATCCCTCGATCCTAAGGCCGGTCTTATCGCACTTCAAGAACCCGCAGCCTTCCACATTACAGCCCCGGCACTCCATAAGCTCTGCCCCATCCACGCAGCTTATGAAGGTTATATTGGTGAGGGAAATGTTGCGGATCTCCTCGGCGTAGGCTCCAGCCTCGGCGCCGAAGATGGATGAGTCCTTGAGGACTACGTCATCGGCCTCTGCCATCACCGCAGCGTCAGGAAGGTCGAATCGGACGGATGCCTCGGCGGGCTTGGATATGTAATAGTTGAACTTAGCGCTGGAATCGGTGCTTACCCCATTGATCTTGAAGCCCGAAACGACCGCACCTTCGGAGCTCAAGGTAATTCCAGGCCTCTGAATGGCCGCCCTCACCAGGGGCATGCCCGTGCCGGCCACCGTCAGGGGCTTGTTGACATCGAAGGGGCCGTACTCCCCGGGGCCCACCAGAATCGTATCCCCAGGGCTTGCCTTATCGATGGTCGCCTGGATGTCGCTGCCTGAATGAAGGGTAGCGGCGGAGGCACAGCTTGCCAGAAGAACAAAAAGGGCAGCTGTAGCCAGAGCCTCAGACCTAATGCCTGAAATGCCGCATGCCTGTGAAGACCATGGACATTCCATGCTCATCAGCCGCCTGTATTACCTCTGCATCCCTGATGGAACCTCCAGGGTGGATGACCGCTGTGGCACCGGCCTTGAAGGTCTCATCCAGCCCGTCGCGGAATGGGAAGAAGGAATCGGTGGCAGCCACGCTGCCCTTGGTGGAAAGGCCGTGTTCTTCGGCCTTCTCGGCGCCGAATCTGGCCGAGTCCACGCGGCTCACCTGGCCCGAGCCTATGCCTAGGGTCATGTTCTCATCGGTGTAGACCAGAGCATTGGACTTGACGTACTTGGCCACCTTCCAGGCAAACCTCAGAGCCCTGTTTTCGGCATCGGTCGGAGCCCTCTTGGTTACAACCTTACACTCCTTGATGTCGCCCGTATCGCAGTCCTGTAACAGGATGCCACCCAAAATGCCCTTGAGGCACTTGCCCTGATGGTAAAGCTCATCCTTCCTCTCCAGGATATCGCCCAGGTCCAGAATGCGTCGGTTGGGCTTCTTCTCGGTGAGGAGCTTTAGGGCCCCGGGCTCGAATCCCGGTGCCATGAGGACCTCAATGAAGCTATCTCCTATGGCCTTAGCCGTAGCCACGTCCACTGGCCTGTCAAAGCCGATGACGCCCCCGAAGGCCGACTTGGGATCGGTACAAAAGGATCTATGGTAGGCTTCCTCAAGGCTCTTTCCATAAGCTATGCCACATGGGTTGGCATGCTTGACGATCACCGACAAGGCCCTTTCGCCCCTTACGCCGTCGTACTCCGAGAGGTCCATGAGCATCTCCAAGACAGCATCGGCATCCACGACGTTGTTGTAAGACATCTCCCTGCCGTTGAGCTTTCTAGCTGAAAAGAGCCCTAAACCTCCAGGCCTCTTGTAAAGCGCCGCCTTCTGGTGCCAATTCTCGCCGTACCTCAGATCCTGGACCTTCTCCAGGACCTCGACCAAGTACCTGGGCGAGTGCCCTGAAAGATCCGATAAGCGTCTGGCATCGGCCTCTATGCATCTATAAAGGGCATAGGCCGCAAGCTCACTCCTAATCTCCTCCGATAGGCCACCCGTATCTCCGATCTCCTTGAGAACCGATGGGTAGCTCCATGGATCCATAAGCACTGAGCAACCGCAGTCCAGAGCCTGATGGATTATCATGGAGCCCCGGGAGGTAGCTTCGAAGCCTGGATCGCATATGATGAGCTTGGAGGAGCTATCAGACAGTTCTAAGGAAGATCCATTGGAGATCTGCAGGCCAAGCTGCTCCAGGTCGAGGAGAAGAGCATTGACAACCTGGGACTTATCAGCCAGGGCGACCACTTGCCTGATCTGCATGGAACCTCGCTTTTATCAGTGGTGGCGCTATTTTAACTTTATGCAGGCAAAAGGAATCTGAACACTCCAGGACCTGAAAAGGCGGATCTTTCGCATGAGATCTCTAGGGATAAAATCATAGTCAGTAGACGGCCATGGCAAGTTTTATGGTGATTGGGGCCGCTTGACAGTTTATGAACTGGAAGGATGCCCTGGTCGCCCATCCCCAGGGGTTTACCGTCAGGTTTGAGGTGGTGCCTGGATCCTCCAGGCTCCTGGTACCCTCGGGCTTCAATCCCTGGAGAAAGGCCTTGAAGGCCAGGCTTACCGAGGAGCCCTCCATGGGCAGAGCCAACCGGCAACTCGTAGAGGAACTGGCAAGGGTCCTGGGGGTGCCCGAGAGGGACGTGGGGGTCGTAAGTGGCCATAAAAGCGGAAGAAAGGTCCTCGTAGTCAGGGGCCTGAAACCTGATGAGGCCGTCCTTAGACTAAGCCCTACAATGGCGGTTTTAACTGAAAAAGGCGATTGAAAGATGCAGGACTCCAGGGAATCCAGAAAGAAGGGAACTTACGATCTGGAGGCTTTAGAGGAGCTCATCAGCGCCCTGAAAGAGGCCTCTGACAGGGGCGCCGTCATCATAGTGGAGGGAATGCGCGACGAGAAGGCCCTCAGGGCCCTGGGGATAGAAGGACCTGTGATCATGGCATCCCGAAGACCGGCCCTGGACCTGGCCGAGATGGCTGCCAGAAGATATAGCGAGGTGGTCATCCTCACCGATTGGGACGAGAAGGGCGACGAGATATCTTACAATCTGAAGAGACATCTGAGGTCAGCCGGGGCCAGATTCGATGTGGATATAAGGGGGAAGCTCAGAAGCCTGGTCAAAAAGGAGATAAAAGATGTGGAAAGCCTAAGCCGCTACGTGGAGAAGATGAGGGAGAACGATGGCTCTTAGGATTGCAGTGACAGGCACCCCCGGCGTTGGCAAATCCACACTGGTCAGGGAGGTCGTCGAGTCCCTTCAAGGCAAGGGCAGGTACAAGATCGGCGGGGTTATGGCTGTGGATAAGAGGGTCAAGGACAGGAGGGTTGGTTTTGAGCTCCTGGATCTGGGGTCCAGGGCCAGGGGGATGCTCGCCGATGAGACTGGCACAGGTCCCCAGCTCGGCAAGTACAAGGTGCGCCTGGATGACCTGGACAACGTGGGAGCCAAGGCCGTGGAGGACGCCCTCGGTTCGAATATGATAGTGGTGGACGAGGTGGGCCCCATGGAGCTCTCCTCTAGGAGGTTTATAGCAGCTGTCGAGAAGGCCCTGTCCTCCGATAAGCCCATGCTCGTAGTCCTCCACGAGTGGTCGTCCCATCCCATAGCCAAAAAGATTAGGAAGAGCTTCAAGGTGATCACCGTCACCAGTGAGAACAGGGATGCTCTGGCTGAGGAGATCACCCGAGAGTTCAGGTCCAAGAGGTGAGGGAAAAGCAAACTTACTTTTCTTCATTGGAGATATAATATTCTTAAAGTGGTGAAAGAATGAACTTTAAAATGAGCTTTACTAGATGGACGTTAGCGATAGCTTTCATCTTTTTCATCGCCACAGGAGCGCAGTCTCAGGGAGGCGACATAGTGACCACAGATCCAGCCATAGCCGAGATAGAGGCTGCATTAAACCTGCCCAGGCTCGCACCCTCTTCTACAGCTATGCGACAGTCGTCAGATGAGGCCATAAACGAGATGGCATACTTCATGGACCTGGCCCTGTCCCAATCCGGAG
>CAZKWM010000046.1:11293-12654 GCA_964556405.1 uncultured Methanotrichaceae archaeon
GGAGATGCCCTGTACGCCCTGGATCTGGAGCTGAGCACTCCTCCGCTTACAGGAACTTACAGCATCTTCAGCTTGGCTGCGCCCCAGTCTGGGACCCTGAGGGCAAGCAAGCTATCGTGATACCGGTAGCTCACGCAGACCGGGCGCCAGTGGGCGAGTCTGAGGCCTATGGAACGCCAGAACGCTTTGCAGAGGTTGCAGAAACCTTCCCTGATCTGAAGATGGTTCTGGCTCATTTAGGGGCCTCAGGATGTGGGACGAGGTTAGAGCGAGCCTTTTGCCCTCAGGAAAGAACGTCTACTTCGATAGCTTCTATGCGTCCTTTTACCTGAGCCCTGAGGAGATGGCAGGGATGGTAAGGGAGATTGGTATAGATAGAATTCTTTTTGGTACTGATTATCTATGGGCTGATGCCTCCAGAGAAATTGAGCTGATAAGATCCCTGGGCTTTTCGGCTGAGGAGGTGGGGGCCATCTTCCACGGTACGGCTAAAAGGCTGGTTGGTGGAAGTATTCCTTAAATAAACTCTACAGTTATTAAAATGAATTATTAAACCTGCCTACTATTATCCCGGGCCGTCTCCAAGTTCTTGACCTTCTGCTCCAATATCTTTATCTTCTCTTCGGATATCTCCAGCTCTTTTTGCATGTTGGCTCTGTACCTGGCATCGGAGGTCTTGAGCCTCTCTTGAAGCTCTCGTACTCTCTCCTCCAGCATCTGGACGTTCTCCTCAGGCGTGGGCATTCTCTCAAGCTCCCGGAATGTGACTTTGTAAGATAATTGCCTCTATCCCATTAATAGTTATTCTGTAGCAATTTCTTCAGCCAAAAAAATCTCGGATTTAAGGTCCATCCAAAAGCTTATCCTCCACTAGGCCCCTTCTTTGGCTCATGAAGCGCGAACTTCTGGATATACTGGCCTGTCCCATGTGCAAGGGTGACCTCGCCTTGGAGGTCTTTGAGGAGGATGAGAGAGAAATAACCACTGGAAGGCTCTGCTGCAAGAACTGCAATGAGCGCTATCCCATTGAGGAAGGCATACCCAATATGCTCCCTCCGGATCTCAAGGATTGAAGCTTAACCGCCGAAATAACTATACGATATTATAACCAGAAGCTCTTAGGGGTTGGCACTTGGATTACGAGGTTCATATAAACGGCAGCTCTGAGGAGATAGAGCCCATCGTCCTCCACCTCCTTCCGGGCGAGGAGACCATCTTCGACCTGAGGGTGATAAATGATGGCGAGCCCTCCAATATCTACCTGGAGACCAATCGGCCCTTGAAGAAGGCCGTGCGCATAAAGGAGGCCGATCACTACCTGACCAGTGAAAAGGTCGTTCCGGTCCTGGCCAGGATGCCTG
>CAZKWM010000047.1:0-12520 GCA_964556405.1 uncultured Methanotrichaceae archaeon
ACTCGGTAAAACAAAGTAAATAGGAATCCACCCCTGTTTTATCTATAAAATAAAATCCTATAAAAATACGCTTCGAGCTAGTTAATTATCAAAAAAGTAAGTTTTTAGGAATGCCCTTATGTATACTACGCTACCTTTATCTGCTCTAGTTCCTATAAACCATAAACGGTCATATAACCTTTGATCCAGCCAGGTCCTATGCCCTCAAGCTTTGCATGAACGGCTACGTTATAGCTTCTAAGAAGGGGATCTGGATCTACAGATTTAATTTAATGTCTCAGGCGATATCCTGGTGGCCGGGGCAAGGCCAAAAGATCTCGACTATAAGCAGAGGCTTGGAATGGTTATCTCTGATCTCCCGCGTGGGAGATAGGCCGTGGAAATATCTCCCGCAATGAGGTGGATCACTGTAAAAAGCAAATTCCAAAAGAGGAGACGAAAAAGTGGTGCTAAGGCCTTTTCAGGTCTTGAGGAGTGGCGTCTCCTTGGCTTCAAAGGGCTCGCCTGTTGCAGCAGTCCCTTTGATATCGCTATCGCAGATATCCACATCTTCTGTCCTCACCCTTCCAGACTTCTCCACAGGGGTGACGAAGATCCAGCCGTCTCCGAACTTGCTGGTCCTGGCAGCATCGCATATGATCTTCATCATCGAGTCCGCGCTCTTATCTGTGATGTACATCTCTATCTTGAGCTTGGGGAGGAGGTCCACCCCCAGGGTCCCTCTCCTGTACTGGAACTTTATGCCCTTCTGCTCTCCTCTGCCCAGGACCTCGGATACCGTCATAGCGACGAACCCTTTATCAACCAGGGCTTTTTTTACGACGTCCAGCCTCTCTGGCCTTATGATGGCTTCAATCTTCTTCATCTTCATCGCCTCATAGATCCTCAGCCTCAGGCATAGTCCTTCTCGCCGTGCTGGGATATGTCCAAGCCGACGTATTCCTCATCCTCGGAGACCCTCAGGCCCATGACCAAGTCCACGATTTTTGCCAGGACGAAGGTCACTGTGAATGCGTATATCACCGATGCCAGGGTGGCCAGCACCCTGGTACCTCGAACTGGTGGAAGTTGCCGTATATCAGCCCGGAGTAGGCGTTGACGGCAGGCGTTGCGAAGACGCCCGTGGCGATGGCTCCCCACAGTCCGCCTGTGCCGTGAACTGCCCAGGTATCGCAGCTCTCATCCAGGCCGCGTCCGACGCGGAATAGGAGGGCCGAGTAGCAGAGCACTCCTGCGATGGCTCCTATGGTGATGGCTGCCGGGGTATCCACGTAGCCTGCTAGCCGGGGTTATGGCTACCAGGCCTGCTATGCCTCCGCTAACCATGTCTAGAGCGCTGGGCTTTCCTTTAATCCAGCTGGCCAGGAGCCAGGGAGAGGGCACCTGCAGCGGCTGCTGTGTTGGTCATGATGAAGGCGCGGGCAGCGAGGCCGCTCGCAGCCAGGGCAGAGCCCGAGTTAAAGCCGAACCCTCCGAACCACAGGAGCCCGGCGCTTATCATGGCCATGGGTATGTTGTGGGGCTCCATCACATAGGAACCGTATCCAAGCCTCTTTCCAATCACCAGGGCGATGGTCAGGGCGGAGAAGCCTGAGCTTATGTGAACTACAGTGCCTCCTGCGAAGTCCAGGGCACACCCATCTAGGGCCGACCGAACCAGCCGCGCCTGGCCCAGACCCAGTGGGCCAGTGGATCGTAAACCAGGGTGGTCCAGAGCAGGGCCAGGACTATGAAGGAGCTGAGCTTGACCCTCTCAGCCACGGCCGAGGTAAGGATGGCCAGGGCGAGGGCGGCGAAGACCAGCTGGAACATCACATAGAGCCGGTGGGAGATGTTGCTCGCCAGGGGGACGCTATTTCACCCCAGGCCCATGCCGTTCATGATTGTGTAGTTCAAGCAGCCTATGATTCCAGAGATGTCTTGGCCAAGGGCCAGGAAGGATAGGCCAATCATAGAGACTACGGTCTTGGAACTGACCAGGCCACCGTAGAAGAGGCCCACTACTGGCGTCATCAGCATGACCCAAGCCATGGCGGCCAGTACCCATGCTGTGTCATCCATGTTTATTGCCAACTGCTTCACCTTTTGATAGATTTGCGAAGCGAATTATTATGGTGTCTTGATTTAGCATGGCACCCCGTTGCCAAGGATACCCCACGTGCTTCACTGAATACACTCTTGGCAGGGTAATCTAAAAAGATGTTCGATAAGATTTTGGAGGCATTACGAATTTTCCACATATTCCCATATCGCAATGAGATGAAACGATATCTTTTGATGGTCGGTTTGTAAGTTCTATGATAAAAATAGCCTTGGGCTTCCCCTTTTCTGAGGGCCATAGCGATATTCCACCTTCACAGGGTCACGAAGTTCACAGCAATGGCCCCCAGGATCAACCCCTGAATCCTGGTCATCACCAGGATTCCCGTCACTCCCAACGCCCTGTTTATGTAATCCGAAGACCTCAATATGAAGTAGGTGACTATGAAGGTGATAACTATGGCCACAAGGCTAAGGCCTTGTGGTAAATGTCCAGGGCGGCTCCCATCTGAACTACCACCGTGGTCATGGTGCCCGGCCCCGTCACCAGGGGCATGGCCTGGGGAAATACGGAGATGTCATTTCGAAGGCTGGCATCAGCCATCTCCTCCTCTGTAACCTTCTTCTGCACCCTTTCCCCTGAGCATATCATCTATGGCCACCAAAAACAGGAGTATTCCGCCAGCTACCCTCCGGGAGTCCACGGTTATGCCGAAGAACCTGAGGATGGCGTCTCCGGCCAGGGCAAAGAGCATGGCTATGGCAAAGGAGATGTTGGTGGCTCTTAGGGATCTCCACTTTCGCTCCTCCCTGCGGTTGCCCGAGGTTAAAGATATGAATACCAGGGCGGCCTGGATGGGGTTGACCACCACGAAGACGGATATGAAGACGTAAAGAAAGTACGCTGGGTAATCCGTTAGGGCCATTTCTCACCTTTTTCCTTCAGCCTCAACCTATCCTTGGTGCCGGACCTTCGCCCTCGGCAGAGTCACCCTTGAGCGTCTTTATTAGCTTTCCCGATACCAAGACAAAGGTTCCTGCCAAGCTGGCGGCCAGGAGGGCCGTGCCCCTGGCGGAGCCTTTAGTACGCCTGCCCGTGATGATTCCCACTCCTGCCATGAGGAGGGTAGATATTATGTACTCCGGAGCATCGTTGACCAGGTGGCCCACGGGATCCTTCTCAGCGTCTGCTATATCTCTGTGAAGAACCCATCTGTCCTCGTGCTCGTAAAGGTGGGCGCCCCAGGTCCCCCGGTACTGCCTCGCCGCTATCACTACCACTCCCCTCAAGGTCTTCTTGAAGCATTCTGGAAGCTTTGGAAAACTCTCTTTGGGCAGGGTGTACCTGGTGTGGGGGGAATATCCCTTAACCACCGGCAGAACTTCTCGCAGGGCTGCTGGCGCTCCATGATAGGAATAGGATAGTACAAACTTAAAAAGGTAGCCTCCGAGGATCCATTTGGATATAATCCATTTAGACCTAATTGGTTCCTTTTTCAACGCTAGGGCAATGCTGGGGACTATATAGCTCTTTAGGCCTTTTTTAGAATATCTTTTATATTCCTAAACTCGTCCTTAGTTCTGTATGAGGTCGATGCTCGATCATTTGTTATCCTTAGGGCTTACTATTGCCCTCTTGATAGCAGCCATCTGTGCCGCCAGCAGCGCCGGAGCTGTGGTGTACGTAAAGACGGGAGAGAGCATCCAAGCGGCCATCCGCGCCTCAAGCCCCGGAGAGATCCTCATGGTCTCTAACGGCACCTATAAGGAGAGGATCAACGTCACCAAGAGCCTGACTCTAATAGGCGATGGAGGTCCCGTGGTGGACGCCCGGGATTCGGGGAGCGCCATAACCCTTTCTGCGGATGGCGTCTCCCTGGAGGGGTTCTGTGCCATAAGATCGGGCGAAGAACCAAGGGATGCGGGCATCAGGGTCCTGTCCAAGAACTGCACTGTCAGGGACAACTTGGTTAAAAGAAACGGCGGTTACGGCATTCTCCTATACAAGGCCGCCAATAACCTGATCTCGGGCAACGTAATTTCGGGTAATGCTAACGACGGCATATCCCTGGAGAGCTCCATCAACAATATCCTGGACGGAAACTCCATACGGGGCAACAGAGACGGAATCTATATGGAGCTCTCCAGGGCTAACACGGTGAGGTCCAACGAAATCAGCGGGAACCTCTATGGAATTTACATCTATAATAACAATGACAGCGGCAGCATCATCTCCAATGGAAAGGGCAGCAAAAGAGTTTCCATAAAGTACCACCCTGTGGAAGAGAACTCCAATCACGATGTGAGCAAGATTGATCCCAACTTCAGCTCCAACCGCATCTACAAGAACAATCTCACAGATAATGAGGAAAACGCCTACGACAACGGCTTCAACCATTGGGATAACGGCTCAGTAGGCAACAGCTACAGCGACTTCAACTCCCGGTACCAGGGATGCACCGACAGGAACAAGGATGGCATCTGCGATTCGAGCTACAAGGTCCCAGGAAGATCCAACGAGGACCATTTCCCTAAGGCCTCCAAGGATGCACTCCTCATTTACAGGTCCGTGGGCTTCAAGGGTTGGGAACTCCGGATGTTCAGGTTTACCTTCTCTCCCGGCGAGAGCATGTCCGTAGACTTCACAGTCCCCAAGAACTACTCGGGCTGGGTCTCAGTGATCCCCGCCTCTGCCGCTCACTGGAACGCTGGCAAGAGGTCAGATACCCTCTACTATAAAGACCTGAGCGGCAGCCGTGAGGGAACCCTCGCCTTCGACGCACCTGCTGATAATGGGTCCTATGATCTCAGGATGTACGACGACACCACCCATGAAGTGGTCACCTCCCTGGGATTCCAGGTCAAGCCACCCTCTATCTCGGCCTCGCCCTCTTCGGTCACCATCGTGGACCCCATAGAGGTCAGCTACTCGGGCGCTCCCGGATACGATGCCGACTGGATAGGCATGTACAGTGTGGGCTCTGACAATGCTAGACCCATATCCAAGCATTACTTGGGCGGAAGCGAGAACGGCAGCCTGGTGTTCATGGCCGATAACGGAGGAACTTACGACTTCAGGATATTCCAGGACGGAGGCCTGACCAAGATCGCCTCCAGCCAGCCTGTCAACGTCAAGTTCATGGCGGGGATCAAGGTGGTGGCCAAGCCCAACCACGTGGAGCCCGGAGGACTGGTCACAGTCACCTACTGCGGAGCTTCGGCCGGCAGCGTCATCGGCATGTACGGCGTGGCCAGACCAGATAAGTTCTGGATAGACATGCAGCCGGTGGGGCCCCAGAGCTGCGGCCGCATAACCCTCAGGGTCCCAACAACACCTGGAACCTACGACTTCAGGCTATTCCGGGACAATATTAACAGGCAGATCCTGGGCCAGAGTGATGCCGTGACTGTGGGCGGGGGAGGCAACCTGCTGCAGTCTGGAAACGGCCTTACCCCTTGCTAGGGCCAGACAGGCCGGGAAGGCTTCTCCATGGCCCCCAGGGGGATGCCGAAGGGCTCATGATGCACCCTCCGCGGCAATGGGGAAGGCCTAAAACGTGGCCGACCTCATGCAAGGCCTCACTGGCCAGGAAATCGCCATCGAGGCCTGCATTCGATAAAAGGGCGGTTCTGGATGCAGCGCAGCCCACGATGGACCCGACCTCGGGGTAAAATAGCTCATTTTCCACGATCCAGAGGCAAGGGTGGCCGCCGAAGGATCTTCCCAGCTTTCTTAAGAGGTGGGCGGCGTTGGAGGCGGTGGCATCCAAGCTTCCTTTATCTCTGACCTCCACTCCATAGTGCTCTTCTATGAAGCCGATGAGATTCGAGACCTCAAGGCTTTCTCCGTGGAATATGTTCAAGATCAATGGTAATTATTTGGAAAGCCTGGATTAATGAACCTTCTCTCGGAGCTACCAATGGTTTTTATTAACCGGTAGTAAAGGCGCTCAGAACTCAATATCCTCATCACAGATCAGACAGGCCTTCTCATCACAGCGCCACCCAGAGCTTCTCTCTTTTAAGACAAAAGGTTGTCCTGCAAGAAGGTATCTTAGCTCTCCCGTTTTCAAGCAAAGTTTAAATCTCCTTCAGAATCAAACTCAACATAACTGATGAAGATCGTACTCCTTCAGCTGGACCCCACCGTGGGAGATCTCCGTGGCAACGCAGACCTGATAGCTAGGGCAGCCAGAGATGCAGGCGAGGTCGATCTGTGCGTAACCTCAGAGATGGCTCTTCTGGGCTATCCTCCCAGAGATCTTCTCTTAAATGGTGGATTCATAAACCAGAGCTGGAAGGTTTTGGAGGATCTGGCCGTGGCGATGAAATCCTCGCCTCCAGTTCTGGTGGGCACGGCAGAGCCAAATCCTGCTGACATCGGGAGGCCTCTATTCAATGCAGCTGCACTAATCTTAGGAGGAGAAATAGTTAGAACCTTTCACAAGACCCTCCTTCCCACCTACGATGTCTTCGACGAGGACAGGTACTTCGAGCCAGCCAGGGCGTCCCAGATACTGGACCTCGGTGGAAAGAAGCTCGGTATATCCATCTGCGAGGATATATGGAATGATAGAGACTTCTGGAGGCGCAGGCGCTACCATGCCGATCCAGTGGAGGAGCTGGTGACGTCGGGAGCCCAGGCCATCATCAACCTCTCGGCATCTCCCTTTACCGTTGGAAAGCAGGCCCATCGCGAGGCCATGCTGGGGGCCATGGCTGCCAAATACAGAATTCCATTTCTCTATGTAAATCAGGTAGGGGGAAATGATGACCTGGTCTTCGATGGCAGAAGCTGCGCCTTTGATCCCTCGGGAAAGTTGATCGCCCGCGGAAAGGGCTTCCAGGAGGATGTGGTATCAGTGGATCTGGGCCCGCCCGGAGGGTTCATAGAGGCGGACGACTTCGCCCCCGAATCTGAGATCTGGAGGGCTCTTGTCCTCGGCACCAGGGACTACGCCCACAAGTGCGGCTTTAAGGGAGCCATCCTCGGCCTCTCCGGAGGCATAGACTCGGCCTTGACCGCGGCCATAGCAGCCAAGGCTTTGGGCAAGGAGAACGTCCTGGGGGTGCTTATGCCCTCACCCTACACCAGCAGGGCGAGCATTGAGGATGCAGAGCGCCTGGCCAAAAACCTAGGGATAAGGTCCATGACCCTCCCCATTACCGATATCATGAAGACCTTCGAGGAGAACCTGGGCCTGGCCTTCAAAGATCTCCCCAGGGACGTGACCGAGGAGAACCTACAGGCCCGCATAAGGGGAAATCTCCTCATGGCCCTCTCCAACAAGTTCGGCTCGGTCCTCCTGACCACCGGCAACAAGTCAGAGCTTGCGGTGGGCTACTGCACTATATACGGGGACATGTCCGGGGGCCTGGCCGTCATCTCCGACGTCCCAAAGACCATGGTCTACAGGATTGCCTGCTGGCTCAACTCCCGTAGAGAAGTGATACCTGAGTCCTCGATAACCAAGGCCCCGACGGCGGAGCTCAAGCCCCACCAGACTGATCAGGATACCCTGCCGCCCTACGAGGTGCTGGATGAAATTCTAAGAAGGCACGTGGAGCTTCACCAGTCCAGGGATGAGATCTCCCAGGCGGGTTTCGATCCAGTCGTGGTGCAAAGGGTCCTGGGGATGGTGACGGCAGCCGAGTTCAAGCGTAAACAGGCGGCTCCGGGGATCAAGGTCACTGACAGGGCCTTTGGCAGCGGCTGGAGGATGCCCATAGCCTGTAGACCCTATAATATGTAACTTATATGAGGGGATACTACTCTAACCTAGGGTTGGAATGTGGTTACGATGGCCTGAAGTGTCCAGGAGCGTTCGGATGACCATCTCTCAGAAACTTCAAGTAGCCATTTCTCGGTATTAATCGAGGATTAACGTGCAGGGCTTAGCGGAATGACGAAAAAGGCAGGGCTGCTGGGATCTGGCATGAGTAGGGTTCTCCCGCTATTAATGATCATTATGCTCCGCTTCTCCCACGGGGCTTTGGGCAGTAGTACCAGTACAGGAAGCAATCTAGGTAATGTAAACAATTCCAATACAGGCAACAACAGCACCTATTCCAACAACCTAGTGCTCAATGTCTACCTGAACGATGCCGGCGAGGCCCTGGTGGCGGGATACGCTGACAGCATCACCAAGCGTTCGTTCGGCTCCATATTTTTCTATCGTTCGACATATGCCTTAGTTTCGTGGGATGGCTCTTGGATGACTAGGAAAGCCCTCCCTCGAAGAGATCATGGATTTACAGGTAGTAAATGGATGTTATCATATCATGAGTTGGGGTTATAAGTACCACATACTGGCCGCCTTGCTGGCTTTGAGCCTGGTGGCCGTGCCAGCACGGTCCGTGCCCAGTGAATATGGCGATCACTGCAAGGGTGTGTGCATCGGACGCTGCCTCAATAACAGCACAGGATGCCATGGAGCCATGATGGCCAGGGTCGGAGGTCATGGCTTTGGAATGGGCATTTATGTCAGGGCTCATGGCATGGGCGGGTCCGGTTGCCTCTGGGGGGATTTGGCAAGGACGTGTCTGAGAATGAGTCCAAGGCGGTCGTGGCCATCAGCTCTACTCGGGAGGGGGGCTTTGTTACTAGTGGGGGGTCAGTATCATACCGTGGGGTAAATATCTGGGACTCCTTTAACCTGAATACGGAGAAGCTGGCGGGTCTCGCCTCTGAGAACAAGACTCTGCGTCAGATTGACAGCGACATAAGCGCTGAGACGAAGGTCCCGCAGTCGGCTGGAAATTACAGCGGAAGCCTGAAGCTAGCCGACGACAAATACCTGCTGCGCAACGTCAAGTTGGCCGCGAAGGCGGATTTTAATACAATCCTGGATGCAGACATAGCAAGGCCCCTGAATTTCACGGGCAAGTGTAATATCAAAAAGAGCACAGACACAGCACAGCCAGGGAGACCTGGTGCCCCGATAGAACCATGGCGCCTCCCGCGGTCAGCCACCATATTCAGAAGTGTGGACTGGCAGCGCTGGTGAGCACCCCTGCCAGGTAGGGACTCTAGGACATGTCGCCGCCTAAAATCTTCATGGTGGCGCTTTTATTGCTCTTCAGAGTTAAAGCCCCTACGAGAATCAGGGCGGTTCCACCCACAGCTGCTATGATGCCGACGTATCTTTGGGTTGCCAGGGCTACTCCCTCGATGATCCGTATAAAAACCACCACCTCTATCAGGGCATGGCCGAAGACGGTCTTGGGACCCGAGGTCCAGCCCGACCTCAGGGAGGAGTTCACAATGGCCACCAGGGTTGGGCCAGGGGCCATGGCTCCTGTGAGGCCTACGGCAAATCCCCGTGGCTAGCGTCTCTAAAGCGACGTACCTCCCCGGAATCCATCTATCAGTGGGTATTTGTGGATCGCCAGAGGCACCAGTTCTAAATTGGAGGTGGGCGTTCGCTGCTGTTGGTCTTTGCAGATAAAAAAAAGTCAGAGCACCTGATAAGCTAGAGAAGCGCAGAATTTCCAAGTTTTGTAAAGGCATTAGAAAATCTCTTTTATGGACAGGTCGGGATTCGAACCCGAGGCCTCTACCATGCCAAGGTAGCGATCTTCCAACTGATCTACCTGCCCTTGAATGGGACTAAGCAAGAAGGCCAGATAAACGTATCGGTATAGAGGCCTCCGAGGATGAGATGTGTGGGTCGATACCTCCCCACCTCCGGCCTCAGACGGGGCAATCCGGCCATATGTCGCGACGACATCAGAATTTAGCGGCCGGCTTTAGTTCCTTAACCTCCTTTACATCACCCATCTGGACGCTGAAGCGATCCTCCCCTGGCGGTAAAAGGTATTTATTGTAGGTGCAGAAGGATATTATACGGCCGTCGGGGGTCACGTAGTGCACGCCGCAGCTCCGGAGACGCTCTAAGTCCATGTTGTAAACATCTTGGAAGTGCATGGCTCCGATGAAGGGGGATTTATTGTGGAACTCGGTCAGTGATATCCCCTGATCCCATTCTAAAAGACGCTTAGGAGGAGCTTGGTAATGTTCAAGCCATCCGGCACCTTGGCCTCATCCACGAACTTGGGTATCTCCTTTAAGATCATGCCCCTCATCTTGAGCTTGCCCAGGCTTGAGCCGTCAAAATTCTCCACCCCCCGTCCGATCCTGTCCATGAGGGCCTCCACATCCAGAAATCTGGTGATGGGGAGGACCCTTCCTCCCTCGATGTAGAGATAGGTCGCAGCTCCGCAGCATGGGTGGGCCATGAAGGCCGGCTGGGGCCAGCGCCCATCTCTGCAGCTATGAGCTTGGCTACGAGTCCCACGAAGGGCACGGGATAGAAATCCTCGCGGGTTATCCGGTTGTCAGTCTGCTTCTCCTGCAGGGATAGAAAGTCGGGGATGGTGAGCCTCTTCTCCGTTCTCTCCGAGGCATCTATCCTTCCTGAGAAGAAGGAGACCGGCTGGAAGTTTATGCCCTTGATGATGTCCAGCTTTCCTGAGGCGAACCTCACTATGCTCCCCACCTGATTGTCGTTCACACCTCGGGTCAATGTCGGAACCAGGACCAGGCTAGTGTAGCCCACCCTTCGCATGTTGTCCACGGCCTTCAGCTTGATAGGCAGCATGTCCTTGCCCCGAAGGGCGATATAGAGAGCAGAGGTGACACCGTCGAACTGAATGTAGGCGGTGTTGAGGCCGTTTCTCTGTAGCGACCGGCATAACTCCAGGCCAGGGCCAGCTGGGATGCCATGAACTGCGAAGGATCTATACTGGCCAAGCAGCATAAACCGCGACACGCCCCCTATAAGATCTTCCTTACGATGCTTGGGAAGTCAGGCAGATCTGAGCTACGTCACATATTTGCGAGGGTCTTTTCACAATGGCCGGGGGGGAGGCAGCAGGGCCGGAGCTTCGATGACCCTTCAAAGCCCGCAGCGCCTTTCAGAGGCCTCTTTCTCCCTCATATATCACCTCAGGGACCCGTTCCAGGCCGAGCATCGGCCATACAAGTCCAACCTTCAAGTTTCTCTCTAAGGCTGCGGCTAGGCCGTCGTACCCTTCTCCCCTGGGGGCTTCCCTGCGGGCCACGTTCTTTCTGCTGAATAGGTAGTCCAGGAAAGCATTCCGGAAGTTCTCGTTCTCGAAGATTCCATGGAGATAAGTTCCCAGGACCAGGCCGCTTCCCGATACAGCTCCGTCATCACCAAAGGCCCTTTTCCCGCCCACTTCGGTGATTCCCATGTGGATCTCATAGCCCGAGATTTCCTGGCCGTTTATTTTCTCAAGGATAGGGCCTCCGCCTGTGACCTGCTTTTTAACCTGAACGGTCCTCTTCTCGTAAAGGCCAAAGCGGGTTACGCAGTCCAGGAGGGATAAACCCGGCGTGGCCCCTGCCACGTCTTCAATCCCCGAATCCACGATCTCCCTTCCCAGGATCTGATAGCCGCCGCAGATTCCAAGGATGGGGGTGTCTTTTAGCCCCAGGATCTGGCGATCCATGCCCGATAGATTCATCTCCCTCAGGTCGGCCACGGTGTTCTTGGTCCCGGGGATTATCACGGCATCAGGTCTGCCCAGGGATTCATTGAGGGCCACGTATCTGACCCTGACAGAACGCTCCAAAGGCTCGAAGTCGGTGAAGTTTGAGATCCTGGGAAGCCTTATTACGGCGATCTCAGGCAGATCCTCACGACCTCTGGCACTTCTGCCATCCTTCTTATCGCCCAGAGAGACGGAATCCTCCGATGGTATGGCCAGGTCCATGTAGGGCATGACTCCGAGGACTGGGACTCCTGTCATCCTCTCCAGGTCCCTCAGGCCCGAGCCCAGGATGGCCGGATCTCCCCTGAACTTGTTGATGATGATCCCCTTGATGAGATGCCTTAGGTCGGAAGGGAAGAGCTCCACGGTGCCATATAGGCCGGCAAAGACCCCTCCGCGCTCGATATCTCCCACCAAAAGGATGGGCGCCTGGAGGTGCCTGGCCACGTAAATGTTGGCGATATCCCTGTCGTAGAGGTTGATCTCGGCAGCCCCTCCTGCCCCCTCCACCACTATATAATCGTACTCCTTCTCCAGCTCCCTAATGGATGAATCCACTACATCTTTTAAGCACTCCACGCCCTTGTAGTACTCCTCAGCCGACTTGTCAGCCACCGGCTTTCCTAAGACTATGACCTGAGAGGTCCTATCACCCTTGGGTTTCAGTAGAATGGGGTTCATGTACTCCATGGGCTCAGTCCTGGCAGCCCAGGCCTGCACAGCTTGGGCAATGCCTATCTCAGAACCGTTAGAGGTTACCCAGGAGTTGAGGCTCATGTTCTGGGACTTGAAGGGGGCGACCCGTAGGCCCCGGTTGGACAAAGCCCTGCAGATAGCGGCAACTACTGTGCTCTTGCCCGAGTGAGAGGTGGTCCCCAGCACCACGAGGAATCTGGCCATGGAAGGCTCCGATGGTGAATCAAGTTTATTTGTCTTACGGAAGGTCAAGTTTTGTTGGGGTCTT
>CAZKWM010000048.1:0-12441 GCA_964556405.1 uncultured Methanotrichaceae archaeon
TGGAAACACCTGAAGTCTATGCTTTGTGTTTCTATTCAACTTCTAAATACACTTATAGAAGGGTTAATCTCAGGATAGCAAGCACAACCTAATTTCTTAGGTACCTTGAAAAAACCCTGGGATAAAAGGTCAAAAGGAAAGCTGAAGGAGAGCGGTTGAATCTGATCTTCTTCTTCTCTTCTTTTACTTCTCTTGAGATTGAGAGCACCGCCACGAATCATCCACCGCAGTCGATCTGAATGACAGACCTGGATAATCCTGCTCTGGACGCGACAATGGAGCCGAAAGCCATCCCCGACTCTTTACTCTTGGCCAGATTTAGAAGAACTATTAGATATGAAGAGGATTGAATATCTTTAAGAGAACCGCTTGGAAACCTTCTTGAAGAAGACTCTATTCTCTCCCCAAGGCCTGCATCCATCACTGTCGCCATTCCCATGGTGCGCCTCCAAGGATGGCCCTAATACTTGCCGTACTTTTCAAGGTAATCAAGGAGACGGAGAGCATGGCCGGAGAGTCGATGATCTCCGGGCCATGGATCACCCGCCTAGTTGGATTGAGTTAATGGGATTAACCGCCAGTCTCTAGGTTCTCGTCCTGCATCTTGGCCCTGTCCATCATTTCCTGGTGGGCCTTGAGCCTCTCGGTGATCTGCTCCATGGTCAAGCCCTCCAGCTCCTTTCTCTCCGGAATCTTGTCTATGGGCTCCAAGGTGCTGACATCGTAATAGAGGCTGGTCGTGTCCAGGAGGGCCCACATCCTGCCATCATCATCCTCTTTTATGACCTTGACAGTGCCAAAGGTTCCAGTGCCCTTGTACCTGACAAGGCTATCTTCTCTGATCTCCGCTGCCATCTTGATTCTCACCTTCACATAGCTACAGTTTCACAACGCTATGATTCTACAGCTGCAGTTCAAATAGTTATAGCTTTATCACTACAACTTCGCCAAAGAAGCCTTCAACCGAGGCACCTTCGGGCGTCGCCAGAACTTCTAGGCCCTCCAGCTCCTCAGTGCAGCAGAGAACATCCTGTTCAGGGTGAGTCCCGGCATGGATGCTGCAACAAAGCCTGGTTTTAGGTCCTATGGAGACCACGGTCTTCAAGCGAGGGGATGCTGGGTGGCCTTTGGGAAGAACTATCAGGGGTACCTCCATCTCCCTGATCTGGTAGATGGTGCACTTAAGAGCCCTTTCTATCTTCTCTCCAATGCCGAAGGCCGAGGCCACAATGAGGTCATCCTCCTCGGTGAAGAGAACTACTTCCTCAATACTGGTCTCCAAATAAAAAGGCCTGCCAAGGGCTTTGGCCAGGGCGAGGGTTGCGCTATGGCCACGAAGGTATGCAACTTCATCGCCCTTGAGGGATATGTTCATAATTGCTTAATGGTTACTGAATCTGCTTTACATTCTTAGACCGGCAGGAGGGACAGGATACCCTTCGACCCATGCCCTTGAACTTGTTCTTGCAGTCCAGGCACTCATACTCCTTTGTAGCTAAGCCTTCAATTGCTCCTATATCGGGTCCACCGCCAACGGTACACATAAGCGCCTTCACCTCTTTCCTCACTATGTCTCCTCTGAATATTTAAAGCAGCCGGAGATCCCCAGCAATGTGAAGCTTTATGATAGCTGGCGATTATGTGGTTTAGATGGAACGAAGTCCAGGATTTTAGTACTGAGAAGATGACGAGATAGTCGATCTGGATGCAAATAAGTATCTCAGTATAGACCTTGGTCTAGATAACTTCGCTACGTTCGCAGACAATGCCACCGGGACTGCCATCATTCGCGCATTTCGATTATAAATCGCGGTCAAGCCACCCGCCTTAGAACCGGATAACATTCTTGAGCAAAAAATCGCTATCATCAAGGCAGATGATCTATCCACACGTTATTATAAATATATTCCTGGGGCTACCTTGATAGAATCTTTACTTAAGGCGACAGCAATAGCTTTCTGGATGGAGTTAGAGAATGGATTCTAAATATCCACATAGTACCTGAGCCACCCGTTAGCTACCTGGCTTTTGCCATCCGTGTCAGATGTGGCCGTAGCCTTAAAATCGTACTCTGTACCGTAATCGGACTTTCTGGTTGTCGCTTTATTTTCAGACGAGCTAATTGATTCAGTACTGCTCTTGAAACTTCCGGCCTCAGACGAAATAGTGGCATGACCGCTTTGGGCAGTGTTGAGACTGATCTGGCGAGTGTCCACAGCAGATTGATCAGCGTAACTGGTCATGGTCCGAAGGTTACCACTGTACCCGCTTTTGAACTGACCTTATCCATTGATCCCCCTGAGGATACCGTTAGTGAATCTCCGTTTGCCTTGGAGAATTGTTGGGATGATCTAAGCTCTCCTCCTGAGGTCCAAGCCTTGTTGGAGTAGCCCTCAAGAGAACCGCTTTGTAAATCTAACTCCGATCTGGATTTAGCTCCATTGGAACCTCGGGATTCGGCATAGGAGACTATCGATTTAGCATTGGGCACGTTCAGGGTCTCTCGAGCGGTCTGGTCCTCGCCACTAAGGGGAGTCAGGTCCCAGGAATAATCGTAACGCTCTGAACCTGTTAGGTTCGCCCCAACGCCGGCCGGCTCACCTTTACTGTTTTTTTGGGTCCAGTGATCCTATTACGACATAACCTAAAAGAGAAGATATTCCGCATACCAGGGCATTGACTATCCATATCCCATAAACTTTGAAGGCTGAGCTGCCCTCTACCTTTAAATTCGCTACCAAGAACTCAAATTATCAGAGCCATAAGGAATGAGGTAGTGCAATAAGACGCTATATTATTTGGAGAAATAAAAATGCTGAAAACAGAACTATAAAGAAAATCGAAAATTCAAGGAACTTTTCGTGAAATAGCACTAGAATTACGGGGGAACTAAGAGATCGTGGTTGCAATTTCAGCCACATTCCTTATACTCACGATTTATTCCGGAGATATAAGAGCTGGTATGGACCCAAGAGTCAAATTTAAGAGCTCGTCAACTTCATACCTGCTGTAAAATTCCCCACACATACGTATAATAATCTCCTTTATTGTTTCCCCTTCCAAGCGATCCATATCGTCTGGAGAGTAAATCATCAATATCATTTCGTGAGGCTTAGCTCCCTGAAGTGGAGGTAGTATATACCTAATGCCCTTAATCTCCCTAATTCAAGATTTCTTATAGAAGTTAAGTCGTTTAAGCTTCGTCTCATCGCTATCTAAATAGGGATTCTCAGCCTCTACCAGAAAAGGATCAAAGCTTGGGTTTTCTCTTGAAGTAAAAAGATCTCTAAGGAACATCTTGCCTATATCCCGGTTCCTATATTCCTCATCAGTGGCTAGGTAGTATCCTATAAGAAAGGATGTACCTTTTAAAGGAGAGTGCCGCGCCATAAAAACTGTGTCTTGATCTCCAGGGGATGGCGCTCGTTCTCAGGAAAGGAGGCACAGTAGATCTTCATAGCCCATTGAAACTCCAAAGAAGATACATCTTTGATCTCACATGTATCTTTTTTGGAGTTTCAAAGCACCAGGCCCGGGAGCTCAGCTATATGCCAACCATGTGATCACCATCAATCTGGCTGATGACAAGATCCTGTGGGCGCTGCCCCTCGTAGCCGAGGGCACTGTCCTGAACGTCACCTTGCCTGACACTCATGACTGGGAACCATCATTCGGAACTAGCCCGGCCAGTTCGTTATACTTCTAGCCTGAGGAAGGCTCTTAAAGAGAATGTAATGAGGAGTATATAGAAAGGGCCCACTGGGTGGAGGAGTTCCCGTGCTCGCCAAGTGGTAATTGAACCAGGTGATAACAATCTTCCACCTACCCAGAAAAAGAAGCACGCACGGAGGCCAAAGTAAGCGTTTAAAGCAAAAAATTTTTAAGGGCTGATCTACAAGACAGAACTTTTGCAGATCAGCATAGCCTTTTGCCTGGTTCACTCAATAAATATCGCCGGCCTTCCAGGCTCCGCCTGCCTGGCCTTCCCCAGCTTATCCTCCTTTGGTTCATCCGCCGAGTAAACTTCCACCGGCACCCCAAACTCCTTCTCCAGGTAAGACTTCTCCCTGCTCAAGACCTGGAACTCATCGAGCTCCAGGTCCTCAGCCCTGAGAGAGTGGGCTCCTTTAGCCAGCTTCTGGGCATACTTGGGCGCGTCCTTCTTGTGCTCCAATATGACCGGGTTTGCCATGGCAGCCTTCATGAGATGCCCCATATCCAGCTTACCGTTCTTGGTGAACTCCAGGGCAAGGCTCAGCATCTCCATCTTCCACTCGGGAGCGGTATAGAAGGTGACCTTCTTCGGTGCCGCCTTGGTGACCTTAAGGATCTCCTCTACATCGTTGATAGTCCTCACAAGAAGCTCCTCTACCCTCTCCGCCTGCTCATCTATGAGGATTGGATCTGCTACAGGCCATGGAGCGAGCGATACATAACCCTGCCCAAAAGAAGACCAAATCTCCTCGCAGATGTGAGGCGTGAAGGGGCACATCAGCCTTATCCAGACATTCAGAACCTTCTTGAGCTGGTTCTTTCCTCCCCTGCGCTGGTACCACCTGAGATCGTTTAAGAGGTGGTAGAAGGCAGACTGAAGGGCTCTCCTTGTCTGAATGCCCTCCATGGACTCCGTAGCTTCAGCAATCCTGTATTGGAGAACGGAGATCATCCAGCGGTCTATCTGGGTCATCCCCGCAGACTCATCGATGCTCTGGTCTCCGATGATCTCTTTGGCCAAGTTGTAGAACCTGACCAGCTGTCCGTGAACCGACTGGACTCCCTCGTTCCTCCAGTCCACATCCTGGGTGTACTCGGCATTGGACAGGATGTAGAGCCTGGTGGTGTCGGCACCGTTATCCCCCACGGCCTCCTTCAAGGTGAGGAGAGGTCCCTTGGACTTGGACATCTTCTTGCCCTCCAGGGACACGAAGCCATTGATGGCCATGGCCTTGGGCCACAATTCCGGCGGGAAGACTGCCACATGATGGTAGAGGAAGAAGAGCAGGTGGTTGGCTATCAGGTCCTTGCCGGAGGTCCTGAGGTCGACGGGGTACCAGTACTCGAAGTCCTTCCTTATTTGCTGGATCGTTTTTAGATCGATTCCAGTAGCTTCAGCTGCTCCCTCGGCGGTTCCATGTCCAAGGAATATGTACTCGAAGAACTCAGGAGGCAACTTATCGATCTTCAAGCCTGCGTTGACGTACTTGGCCAAGATGTAGTAGGCCATGTAGATGGTGCTGTCACCCAGGGACTCAATCAGCCACTCTTTATCCCAGGGCAGGTGAGTTCCCAGGCCCTTCCTGCGGGCGCAGGCCTTGTCCTTGAGCCAATCTATCTTGTTGACGAACTCGGTCCTTATCTCCTCGGGGATGAGCTTCATTCCGGCCAGGCATTGAAGGACCTCAGACTTCCACTTCTCGTCAGAGTACTCCAGGAACCACTGATCCCTGACCATCATGATGACACACTTGGTTCCGCAGCGACATATGACAGGTATTTCTGAGAACTCGTAGAATATCTCGGCTATTCCTTCTTTTATGAAATCCTTGAGGAGAATATCCTTGATCTTGCTGACGGCGATCCCTGCGTACTTTCCGGTATTGGGTTTGAGCACGCCGTTGTGGAACTCACGCCGGTAGACCATCTTGGTGGCCTCCTCGGCCTTGGAGTCATTCTGATCTACGACCTTGAGCTCATTGACGGCCTCGATGGCCGGAAACTCGCCGTAGCCAGGCGCTGATATCAGGGAGATTAACTTTATGTTTCTTAGGTCCTCGGTGATGCCGTACTGGCTCAGATCCTCATCATAGAGATCCTTCAGAGCCAGGTAATCGAATGGTGCGTGGGCCGGAACAGACATGACGACGCCCGATCCGTTATCGGGATCCACGAAGCCTGCCGGAAGTATGAGGACATCAGTGCCAGTCAGGGGATTCTTGGCCTTCTTGCCTATGAGCTTGGAGCCCGAGATCTCGGCCCCATAATCTACCTGCCTGTCGGTGAAGGTAAGCTTGTGGTAAGCTTCAGGTGAGACTATCCAGGTCTCATCATTCACCCTGGCCACCACATAGTTCACATCAGGGTTGACCCACAGGTTGACCACTCCAAAGACCGTCTCGGGCCTGAGGGTTGCACAGGGGATTATCTCGTCGCCAGTCTTGAATTTTATAAGAGCAAATTCCATGAGGGTGGCGTCCTCGCCCTTGAGAAGGTCGTGATCCTCCACGGGGTTTCTGTCGTGAGGACACCACCTGACAGGGTGGCTTCCCTTGGTGATGTAATCCAGTCCTCGGAGGATGCCGTACTGCCACTCGATAAACTTGTTGTAAGCAGGGTCGGTAGTGGTAAACTCCCTTCTCCAGTCTATGGAGTAGCCGATCATCTGCATGGCCTCCTTGTCGGCACGCCTGAAGTAGTTGACTATCTTTTGCGGGGTATTCAGGGTGCTCAGGGTCTCAGGGGGTATGCCGTGGAGCTTGGTGTAGACATCCCAGATAAGGGGGTCCTTATTGACTATAAGCTCACTTAGGCCCACAATGGGCGTGCCCGTAGCGTGAAAGGCCATGGGGAAGAGGACATTTAACCCTCTCATCCTCTTGTACCTGGCCACGGAGTCTCCTATGGTGAAGGTCCTGGTGTGGCCTGCGTGCAGGTTTCCATTTAAGTAAGGATATGGTATTGTCAGGAAGAACTTCTCGCGAGAGTCTGTCTCGGCCTGGAAAACTCCATTATCGAGCCAGATCTTCTGCCACTTGGACTCAATCTCGCGAGCCGAGTACTCATTTTGCAACTTATATCTCCTCCAGGAAAAGATCAGTGGAAGCTATGAGAGCTATTGAAGCTATGGAAAACTAATGGATGCCATGGCAATCATCAATCATTGAAGTTATTTATGGAGCCCATCTTCTGGAGCCGCTCTACTGCCAGCTCAACACTCTTCGTCGGCGCAGTTATGGAGAACCTGATATAGCCCTCGCCGTATTGGCCAAAGCCGACGCCTGGGGTAGCCACTATACCCGTCTTCTCCAGCAGCTTGCTGCAGAACTTTATAGAATCGCCGTCGATGTAGGCCCACAGGTAAAGGGTTGCTCTGGGCTTCTCCAGGTCCATGCCTATGCCTTTCAAGCAGTCGTAGAGGATATTGATCCTGTGAGCGTAGACGCTTCTGATCTCCTTTACTGCATCCATGGGACCATTCAAGGCTACTATGCCCGCATCCTGAACGGCACCGAAGTCCCCTGAATCGATGTTGCTCTTGATCTTGCCGATTCCGGCAATGATCTCGGCATTGCCCACCACGGACCCTATCCTCCAGCCGGTCATGTTGTAGGTCTTGGAGAGGGAATGGAACTCCACGGCCACGTCCATGGCTCCCCTGACATTCAGGATGCTCAAGGATCTTCCACCGTCGTAGTAGACCTCAGAGTAGGGGTTATCGTGCATCACTATGATATCGTACTCTTTGGCGAAGTCCACCAGCTCCTTTAAGAACCCCACGGGAGCCGAGGCTGCCGTCGGGTTGTTGGGGTAGTTGAGGAAGATCAGCTTGGCCTTCCGGGCTATCTCCGGGCTTATGGCGTCGAGATCCGGCAGGAACCCATTCTCTTTTAGAAGGGGCATGATCACCGGCTGGCCCCCCGCGAAGAGCACCGAGGTCTTGTAGACCGGGTAGGCAGGATCGGGCACCAGGGCCAAGTCTCCAGGGTTGACGAAAGCCAGTGGAGCATGGGCTATGCCCTCCTTGGAGCCTATGAGGGTCAAGACCTCCTTCTCGGGATCGAGGCTTACGCCAAAGGTCCTCTTGTACCAGTCTGCCACGGCCTTCCTGAAGGATAGTTTCCCCGAGTAGGACGGGTACTGGTGGTTGGTGGGATCTCTGGCAGCAACATTGAGGGCCTCCACCACGTAGGACGGTGTGGGCATGTCGGGGTCACCGATGCTTAGATCTATGACGTCAACACCCCTATCTTTGGCCTCCTGCTTGGCCTTATCGATCGCTGCAAATAAGTATGGTGGGAGGTATTTTATCCTATCAGCGTACATCTAACTCTCTCTCCGTGAAGGACGGGTGCCTGGCTGCGGTGCGCCGCTGGCGAACTGACTTCCAGACCATACGTCCCAGAGTAATACTTTCCGGTAGTATTTAAGATTAGAGGACCATGTTAGAGATAGGGGATCTGGCTGCCTGGCTGCCAAGGCAGGCGATAGAACTTTACCAGGCCAAGGGCTTCAAAGAGCTTTATCCACCCCAGGCCGAGGCGACGGAGAGGGGCCTTTTGGAGGGAAAGAACATGCTCCTTTCCATGCCCACGGCCTCAGGCAAGACACTTCTGGCCGAGCTTGCCATGCTCAGCGCCGCCTTGAAAGGCAAGAGATCCCTGTACATCGTCCCCCTCAGGGCCTTGGCTGCCGAAAAATACGATTCCTTCAAAAAGTTCAAAGCCCTAGGAGTGGGCGTAGGCATCAGCACCGGAGATTTCGATAAGAAGGACGAGGGCCTGGGCAAAAACCAGATCATCATAGCTACCTCTGAAAAGGCCGACTCCCTCATGAGGAACGGTGCCATCTGGATCAAAGATCTACAGGTTCTAGTTGTTGATGAGATCCACCTCCTGGACTCCGCCAACCGGGGACCCACCCTGGAGATGACCATAACCAAGCTTCGAAAGCTCAATCCCAATATGCAGATAGTGGGCCTAAGCGCAACCGTAGCCAACAGCCGAGAAGTGGCCGATTGGCTCCACGCCGAGCTTATCTCTAGCGAATGGCGACCCATAAAGCTCAGAGAAGGAGTGATATGCCGGGACAAGATGGTATTTCCCGACGGCGACTCGCCCATGAGAAAAGACAGGGACGAGACTTTAGCCCTGGTCAAAGATACCCTTGAGAAAAAAGCCCAGATCCTCATCTTCGAGAACAGCCGCCGAAACTCAGAGGCGACCGCAGTCAAGCTTTCCAGAGAGATTGCCATCGATTATGAAGAAGATCTCAGGTCCCTCTCGGAGGCTATCCTGGCCACAGGAGATAGCGAGACCTGCCGTAGACTTGCCCAGTGCGTCTCCAGGGGCGTGGCCTTCCACCACGCCGGGCTTTTGCACGAGCAGAGATCCCTGGTTGAGACGGGATTCAGAGAGGGAACGGTCAAGGTCATATCCAGCACACCTACTCTCGCTGCAGGCCTCAACCTTCCTGCCAGAAGAGTTCTGATACGCAGCTACAAACGCTATGAATCCGGCATGGGCATGACCCCCATCTCGGTGATGGAGTATAGGCAGATGGCAGGGAGGGCTGGAAGGCCGGGACTTGATCCTTACGGCGAATCCTTCCTCATCGCCAAGAACGATTCCGAGCTCAAGGACGTCATGGAGAGGTACGTCTTTGGTTCATCTGAAGAGATCTGGTCCAAGCTTGCAGCCGAAAACGCCCTCAGAACTCACCTCCTGGCTACCATCACCGCGGGCTTTGCCTCGAACATATCCGAGTTGAAGCGCTTCATCTCTGAGACCTTTTACGCTCAGCAGCAGGACCCATGGCACATGGACGTTACCCTGGAGAGGGTGGTGGCCTTCCTGGCCGAGAACGGGATGATAAAGGACGATAAGGATGCTCTGGTTCCCACGCGCCTGGGATCCCTGGTTTCCAAGCTCTATATAGATCCTTTAAGTGCAGTGATCATGCTGGAGATCCTTAAGAATAAGAATAGGCCCTCGGAGATCGCCCTCCTTCACCTGGTGACCATGACCCCAGACATGGAGCTCCTTTACGTGAACGCCTCGGATAACTGGATCGAGGATTTCATTGATGAGCATCAGGGGGAGCTTAATCCTGAAGAGAACTTCGATTGGTTCCTCAAGCAGGCCAAGACCACGGCCCTCCTGAGGGAATGGATAGGGGAGGCCAAGGAGGAGTACATAAGCGAGGTCTTCAGAGTAGGCCCCGGAGATATCAGGAGGGTGGCCGAGACCGCCGAATGGCTCATGCACTCCCTGGCTGAGCTATCCAAGTACCTAGAGCTGGGAGTCACCTACTCTGCTGAGCAGTTGGCAGAGCGCATCCACTACGGCGCCGGGCCTGACCTTCTGACCATCCTCAATCTCAAGGGCATTGGCAGGGTCAGGGCAAGAAAGCTCTATCAGGCAGGGTACACAAGCGTGCTCAAGCTCAAGGCAGCCGATCCTTCCGACGTGGGCAAGATCCTGGGGCCCAAGGTGGCAGAGAAAATTCTAGCACAACTTAGTATAGGAATAGATAATCCTTAAATCTTATAGATGTAATCTGGGATATAATTAAAAGAGCAGGGGAAAAATAAATTGATCCAAGCCAATTATGGTGACTCTATCCTCTTATCGACAGTAGACTGGATGGGCCTCTCTTCTGCTGTGCTTTTTTTAAGAGGATGTCCCCTTAGATGCCCGCATTGCCAAAATTATAATCTGCAAAAGGGGGATAACAATGTCTCTGTTCATAATATTTTAAGGCTATTAATGAAGACGAAACCTGACTTCAGCGATAACGCATCTAACATAATTAGCCCACTGGAAGAGGCCGTACGAAGAGTTACAGCAGAGCCTCTTGTCAGCGCAATAATCCTTTCTGGTGGGGAACCCCTTATGCAACCAGAAGTTATTAGAGCATTATCGCCAAATGCCAAAAACTTAGGTTTAAAAATTGGGATAGAGACTAGTGGCTACTACCCAAATAGATTACGCGAGCTTATAAAAGGAGGATTTCTAGATAAAGTATTTTTAGACGTAAAAGCTGCTTTGCGTGATCCGGAGTATTATAAAGCTACAGGTATGCCTAATGTGGCACCTAAGGTGTTAGATAGTTTAAGAATATGTATGGAATCGAGCATTCCCTTAGAAATAAGAACTACTGTTTTTCCTGAAATGCCACCAATTTCGGACGTAAAGGAGATAGCTGAATCCATTTTTGCCTTTAAAACTAAATTCCCCAATCACAAGTTTGAATCTATGGTGATTCAACAAGGATTACCCGTCAATGAAGAATTCGAACCAATAACGCAGGTTGGGCTAGATAACATTGCCAAATCTATTGAGGATCTGGTTAACGTAATGGTTAGAACTACACCTAAAAGAAAGAAGAGCAAAAGACCTAATTAAAGGTTTAGTTATAAGCTTGGCTCGGATGAAGATCATAGGCTTTATTGGCATGCCGGGTTCAGGAAAGAGCGAGGCCTCGGAGGTTGCCAAAAGCATGGGGCTGAAAGTCGTTATAATGGGCGATATAATCCGCCAGGAGGCCGCCCGCCTCGGACTTGAACCAACGGATGAGAATCTGGGAAAGGTGGGAAACACCCTCAGAGAAAAGGAAGGGCCTGATGCCATCGCCAGAAGGAGCCTTGATGTTGCCAAAGGGTCTGGAGAAGGACTGGTGATCATAGATGGTATCAGATCCAAGATCGAAGTGGATCATTTCAGGGCCCACTCGGACGAGTTCAAGCTGGTAGAGATCTGGACGTCCCCAGAGGCTAGGCTTAAGAGGCTTGCCTCAAGAAGACGATCCGATGATGGCGCCGTAAGTCATGAGTCCTTGAAGCGGAGGGAGAGCAGGGAGATGGGATGGGGAATGGGAGAGGCCATCAAGGCTGTCGATGTCAGGATCTGCAACGAGGGAATCATAGAGGATCTCAAAAATTCTGTCAGGGAGTTTTTGAGGCTATGCTCCAGAGACTTGAGAAGGGAAAAGGACCTGTGGTCTGGGTGACTACTCCCCCGAATGAATTCGGGGGCATCTATCTTATGCACTCACCCGGTTCTCCACCGGGGTCATCTGCACTTTCAGCCAGTCATCTTGGCATCGGAGAGCTATATTGTATGCAGCGTTGAGATCTGCGTCGTCCCTCAGACCACAGCTATGGCACTTTATGTATGACAATCCACCTAGCCAGGTCCTACGGACTAGCGTACTACGTCCGTCTATCCGTGGACAATAATCGAGCGAATTGCTAAACAAGCACTCCATGGATTGCCAAAAGTCTGCAGGCCACATGTAATTTCTTCCGACTGCCCGGGTATTAGCTGCAGCTTAATAGCTCAGATTCACACCTCTAACCAGATCCAGGGTTTCACTGTAGTTATCAACTGGATCGCAATAACACGGCCCAAGCCAGGCATCATTGTGAGTTAGGTTCTCGTAGGTCGATCCCATATGTAGGTTAGTCTTGAGGTTGAAGTCTCAGTAGAAAGCTTCGTCTCCCTCTTGGATGGAGTTGACCCGTCCTCGAACATGGGCGAGCTGATCGGTTCCAGCCTGCCTGTACTTAAGCCTGCTAAGACTCGAAGCTCTGGCCTCCTCTCGATAGAGCGTGGACTTGGTGGGCATGAAATCGTAGCTCAATATGGATTCATTAGTGGCCCTGACCGTTGCATTCATCCTCTCGAGCATAAGTCTGCAGGCCCTGGATCTGTAGAGCTTATTGCC
>CAZKWM010000049.1:0-7624 GCA_964556405.1 uncultured Methanotrichaceae archaeon
CTCTATGTGGTAAACGAAGTCCACGACATCCCTGTCCGGGACCACCCCTGCATTCTCCCTGACAAGGTACTCAATGCTATCTATGAGCACTATGCTGTTCTTGCTCGACTCCACAAAGGATCTGATGGTCAAGAAGAGCAGAGGAAGATTGGTAGCCGCAATATAACCGTCCCCACTCCTGTTTTTGGTTATCCGGATTATGGGCGTCTCCTTGATGCCCCACCTTCTTCTGACCTCTTCAGTGTCCTGAACGGTGAGGCACAGCCCCTCGATGCCGTGGTTGATCTGATCTGTGAAGACCTCGAAGGCCTTCTCGGGCACTACGTAGATGGCCCCGGCCTTGAGCTCATAGGCGGACTTGGTGGCCTGGGTAGCTTCCACCACGGGTTTTACGCTGATTCTCTCCTCAGCTGCGATCTTGGCAGCATGGGCCCCTACGGACCCTGTCAGGGTCTTCTCGGCCTCCGTCCAAAGTATCAGGAGCTGCCTGGCATCGATCCTTTCCCTGGTGGTACTTAGGCGGGCCAAACCTGCATCCACCGTAAGCTTTGCCCTGTCCTCGCCTATGTACCTGGCCAGGGTATCCTCCAGCTCGTCCACCGTTCCCATGGTGATGACTCCCGTGATAGGTGTGGAGGGCGTAGTGTCGTGTACCCCTACGAAGCTGTCGGTGATATTGGACTCCATGGGGCTTGGCTTGCTGCCCAGGGAGACTAGGAGGTAGAGGCTGATGTTGAAGAGGAGACTCCAGAACATGGAGTTGGTCCAGATGTCAAGGCCTGAGCCAAAGAGGGAGGTGGGCTTGAGGAAGGCCAAGCCTAAGGGACCGTTGGATATCAGGTTCTGGTAAAGCCATCCATCCCGCCCTAGAGAAGGTATCAGGGCAGTGTAGATCCATAGCAGTAAGCCTACAGTCATGCCCACTATAGCTCCCTCACGGCTGCCTCTCTTCCAATATAGGCCTCCCAAGGCCGCCGGTGCCAGCTGGCTCGCCCCGAGGAAGGCGACGGTGCCGATCTCCGCTAGATTGCGGTAGGGCATCTCTAGGGAGTACAGGTATCCCAGAGCCACCACCAGGAGGATGTTCAACCTCCTAGCATTGAGGAGAAGGGTCGGCATGTTCCGTCCCCCTCCTATGCGTCTCAGAAGGTAGGGCATCTCCACATCGTTCAGAAGCATGGTGCCTACGGCTACCGATGCCACCAGGATCATGGAGGTAGCGGCAGAGAGCCCCCCTAAGAAGACTAAGAGTGCCAGGAGATCCAGGCCGTGTGCATAGGGTATGGATACCATGAAAAAATCGGCGGGTCCCGGCGTGTTTAATATCAGCCCACCCCAGGCAATGGCCGGCACGAAGAGGTTCATGAGAAATAGGTACAGGGGAAAGAGCCACATGGCCTTCCTGATGTGGCCTTCGTCGTAGTTGAAGACCACCTCGGCGTGATACTGCCTGGGGAGGAGAAGAGTGGCGAAGAAGGAGATCACGGTAAGGGTGAACCACATGGTGTAATCGACATCGACGAGCTCAGGATATCCCGGCATGGCCGAGATCTTCTCCAGGATCTGCACGTAGCCTCCGAAGATGCCGTAGGTGATGTAAAGCCCCACCACGAGGAATGCCGACAGCTTCACCAGGGACTCGAAGGCCACCGCAGCTATGAGCCCCTCCTGCCTCCCTAGCGGGTCCAGATGACTCGCCCCGAAGATGACGGCAAAGGCCCCGAGGAGGGCCGCCACAACAAGCTTCGTCTCCAAGACCACGCCGAAGATCACCTGGGAGCCGCTGACGATCTCCAGGGAGTTGGATATGGCTATGAGCTGAAGGGCAACGTAAGGAGCATTTATGAGGAGGCTGAAGATCGCAACTATGGCCCCAACTGAATAGCTCCTGCCGTACCTAAAGCTTATGAAATCGCTAATGGAGTTAAGCCTAAATTGTTTTGAGACCGCCACGATCTTTCTGAGGAGAACCCACCCCAGGAGCATGGCCAAGGCCGGTCCTAGGTAGATGGGAAGGAACTCAAGGCCAGTGGTGGCGGCCCTGCCAATGGCACCATAGAATGTCCAGGCCGTGACGTAGACGCAGAGGCTCAGGACGTATGCATAGGGATTGGAGACTATGCTTCTGCCCTGACGGCTCCTGTGCACGGCGTACTGGGCTACGCCGAAGAGGAGAAGAAGGTAGAGGATCATGGTTACCAGAGCTACGTGGGGTGCCAGGGTCATGGATGCCACCTATCAAAGGCGTAAGCTGCGACTACTATGAGTAGCCACACTACTATGATGTAGACCAGTATCGAAGGCCAGCCAAAGATGGTGGGGCCGCTGTATGCTAGAGCCATGGCAGGCCAGTTGAGCAGTACTACTCCCAGGGCAAAGAGAAATATCCAGAATTCATCCTGGCCCAGGAGGTCCTTTGCGAATAGAGCCATGTTTATAAAGACCCGAATAGACAGTCAAGCCTCTGGTTGAGATATCTACGGCGTGCTTCCCCTAGAGGTGGGACGTGCCCCCCATCTTACCGATCTCCAGGGATCTTCTCCTCACCAGATTTACCTCTGTGTTGGGAAGCAATATAACTCCATCTGCCACGTGGGCCACACAGCTAGTGTAGGGAGTATCCTACAGGCCTCCCCGGTTATAAGAGCGGCTACGTTCTTGCTCTTGAGAAGTGCTGAGAGCTTAAGGAGGAAACGCCTGTAATCGTCTTTGAGAACGTCCTCCAGGACGGTGGAGTTGTCTATGGCCACCATCCTGGGCTTGAAGCCATCTAGGGCGTCCTCCATGGGCCTGAGAACATCGCCTGCGACAGAGGCCTCTTCCACAGCCTCACCCAGGTCCACGTACTGGATCATCTCCTCTAAGTACTCGGGCCTGATGAACTCGTAGGTGGATATGAACTTGTGCGCCCACTCGGGATGCCCTCCGAAGATGGCGAAGAAGACGCCACGCTCTCCTGACCTAGCACACTCGCATGGAAACTGATTGCAGAAGGTGGTCTTACCCATGCCTATATCCCCTGCCACCGAAGTTATCGATGGAAAGGGCAAGCCACCTCCCAGGCCTTCGTCAAGCCCCAGAATTCCGGTCTTTATCCTGTCTATGGCAATCGCAATACAATCTCCCGATAAATTTAACTTTATAATATTTCAATTATTGTAGTATATATTAGTTGTTACCTCTGCATCCGCAATCTCCAGGGAACCACCTCCAGACCCCTTTTATACCAGGAGGATCCCTTTTCTGCCAGTGAGATGATTTGATCCTCAGAGATGCTTACACAGGTGACATAACCCCGGAGATGGCGGGAAAAGAGGTCACTTTAGCAGGATGGGTCCATGAGACCAGGGACTTAGGTGGTATATTCTTCCTGGTGCTGCGCGATAGGAAAGGCTTTGCCCAGGTGACCCTCTTCAGGAAGAAGACTGCCCCCGTCATCCTCAACACCGTCAAGACGGTCAGCAGAGAGAGCGTCGTTCAGGTCAAGGGCCTGGTTAAAACCGAGGCCAAGGCCCCCGGAGGGTATGAGATCATACCCACCGATGTGAAAGTTCTGACCCCCGCTGAAGTGCCCCTGCCTATGGATCCCACCGGCAAGGTGGACTGCGAGCTGGACACCAGGCTAGACGTCAGGTACATAGATATCAGGAGGCCCTGTGCCCTGGCGATCTTCGAGATAGAAAGCGCAGTCCTCCAGAGCCTCAGAAATCATTTCTATAAAAACGGCCTGACTGAGGCCTTCACACCCAAGATCGTGGCTGCCGCCACAGAGGGCGGGACGGATTTGTTCCCCATAAGCTACTTCGAGCGCGAGGCCTTCCTCAATCAGAGCCCTCAGCTGTACAAACAAATGCTCATGGCCGCTGGCATGGACAGGGTCTTTGAGATAGGTCCTATCTTCAGGGCCGAGGAGCACGACACCCGCAGGCACCTGAACGAGGTCATATCCGTGGATGTGGAGGTCAGCTTCGCCGATGAGAACGACGTCATGAATATCCTGGAAGAAGCGGTGGCTGGGGCATATTCTTATGTTAAAGAGAACTGCTCAAAGCAGCTCAAGGCCATAGGCTTGGACCTCCAGGTGCCCAAGACCCCCTTCAGAAGGGTTACATACACCGAAGCCCTGGAGCTGGCCGGCGAAGCCGGAAGAAAGAGCATGAACTGGGGAGACGACCTGGATACCGAGACAGAGAGGTTCCTCGGAGAGAAGATAGGGGAGCACTACTTCCTGACCGAGTGGCCGTCGTCCATAAAGCCCTATTATACCCTGCCATATTCCGACCGTCCCGAGGTCTGCAGGGGCTTTGATCTCATGCATCCCAGAATGGAGCTGGCTTCGGGTGCCCAGAGGGTTCACGATCACAACCTGCTGGTGGAGAGGATCAAGGGCAAAGGTCTACAGCCAGCGGGCTTCGAGTTCTACCTAAAGGCCTTCAGGTACGGCATGCCGCCTCACGCAGGGTGGGGACTTGGGCTGTCCAGGCTGGTCATGACCATGCTCAACCTGGACAACATAAGGGATGCAGTGCTCTTCCCGAGGGATAGGAGAAGGCTTGTCCCGTAAATTTTTATTTTTGGTAATCGCGCACAACTTGCCCCTAAACATAGCTTGTCTAAACTTAACTATTTCTTATGTTCTTCTAATTTAATTGGCATAAGCGTATAATGTACTGTCTTTTCAAAGAGACATTCATTTCGGTTATTATTTTTGTTATTATACCTCCATCCCATTTCTTTAAAGTACAGAATGAATTTATTCGGCGACATCCCAGGATGTTTTATTAATCGTTCCTTAACAAAGCTCCAGAATCCTTCTACGCCGTTAATATATACCTTCCCTTGTTTAAACCTATATTTATGACCGGTATTTAAATGCTTATATCAACAAAACATTAATGAATCATAGATTCTCCGTAGATGTATGGTTTTTCAAGGCTATGATGTCCTATCATTAAAAGTAGAGAGTCATAACCTAGCAATATAGTTGAAAATTTGAGCTTTTTTCCTTACGAAACTTAATATATTGTCCACTGTAACTTATAAAAATCGACGTCGGAACGGATAGAAGAAGCCAACTAAAACTTAGCGTTCAATATCGTTCCTAATCGACCCATAGACGACCCCTCTTCTGGGAGCTTTGGCAAGGTCTTGGAAGGCCATAAAAGGGCTAATAGCTTGATTTCAAGGTTTAATCTGAAGATTTCTAAGGCTATGCGCGCGTGGTAGCCTCGTACCCCGCGTTTTTTAGCATGAAACCTTGCAACTGCTTTTTTAAAAAACGGGCTTATCTGCAGTACCACAGGGGTAGTATGGTGTCGCGGCATTGCACGGAGGGGGAGGAAACGCACATAATTGAAGAACATTCGGACGCTCGTAGACTGCCCTTTTTTAACTTTTCATCAATTTCGTAGTCTAGCGAAAAGTATTCATGTTAATAATGATAAATAGTGGGCCTAGAGGAGATCTAGAGAGTATGGAAACGAGGGGAACGGTATTGATCGCATACCTTCTATTCTGGGGGGACCGCATTATGGATAATCTCTGGATTGAAGGGCTTGGTTAGAGATCGATAAATCAATAATAACATGTGCCAGCAAAAAATTACTCCCCTTCATAGCTATTGCTTTTCACCATAGCGTTATGAAGATATACCTTAAATCTTATCGTAATCGCTTACACCTTTTACATCCCCGTTAATCTTGATATCGTCCAAAGCTCTCTGTAAGGACTGCACCAGAGAATCTAGCGTTTCTTTATTAGGAAGCATGGTAGAAATCGGCCTGCTCCAGCACGTAGGCTATAACCGCTAACATTGGCGCCTGGTTCCTACATCATCCCTAGGCCACCAGCATCCCACTACGCCCAGGCATCGATGCTCCTGTTCCGTAACATTTCCATGAGAGGCTCTGCGCCTTTCTCAAATAAGGATAATTGATGCCACCCATTCCAAGTCTGTAATGATTTTAAAAAAGGTGAATCTCGATAGCTCTATCAGCAGTAGAGATACTGATGCACCATATATGCTATCATTATTCTATTTTCAGGAACAGCTCCCCTTTAGCCCCGCAAACCTGACAGACTGCAGGCACTTCCTTCTCTATGGTATTGCCACAGTAAGGACACACATAGTAGGGACATGCTTCGCCGGACCCAAGGCTGCCTAAAAGCTTCTGATATAACTTGGAGTGGACCTTCTCGACCTCGTTGGCATAGTGGAAGGACATCTCGGCATCTTTCTTTCCTTCAGCCTTGGCAGTCTCTATCATCCCAGGGTACATCTCCTCCCACTCGTGATTCTCCCCCAAGAGGGCCGTCTGGATGTTTTCTTTGGTAGATTTGACGGCATTGAGCGCCCTGAGGTGGTTACTGGCGTGGATCTCCTCTGCCTTGGCTGCAGCCCTGAACAACCTTGCCGCCTGAGGATAACCCTCTTTATCGGCCTTGGATGCGAAAGCCGTGTACGTTCTATTGGCCTGAGACTCGCCTGCAAAGGCCTCCTTTAAGTACTTCTCTGTGTTGGACATAAACGTAGGCTCCGTTATGTTCTACTATCACCCATCTATATATCTATGTCTTTTATATCCATATCTTAGTTAGCCATCATTAGTAGCAAGCCATCTACAGGTAGGATCTCTGTTGAAGCATTTAATTCCAGGAAGGGCAAGGCTGATGCTCTATTCAGCGTGAAAGGCATGTGCTAAGTTTACCGAGGGGATCAAGGGGTATAAGAATCCTGCACGATATCTCCCTGCCCCGCATCATCCGGAGCAGCATAAGGAGGCCAGCTATCCCACATATCCACAACAGCCTCCACAAACTCCCTGGCTTTATCCTCCGACCATTCATCAAGGGTGTTGCCAAAGAGTAGTTGCTGCTCATCCTGGCGGACGAAACGACTGTAGTCCTCAGTGCTCTGGAGCCATTCCAGGATGCTGGAGACGGTGCTTTGATATTCAGGGCGGAAATAATAGTTGGGGACGTTATAGAACAAGCTTTCCAGGAAGCTGGAAGAGGAGACCAGGCTTTTAGGGATTGCCCCGTGCTCCGGCAGATGGACCCGGATGTTCTTGAAGGCCCTGATAACCGGCTTGAACAAGCCTCCCTGTTCCCGAGGTGGAATCATTTATGGTAATCTCCTATTGTATGCCTGGAGTAGCCCACTGCATCGCCTATCTCTTGATAAGTCACTCTAGGATAGTCCTTTAACATTTCATCCACGATTTTCAGGGCCTCGGGGTATGTGATCCAGGATTGAAGATGCCAGAAGGTTCGAAGGTTCCTTATCCTCTAGGGCGCCCTAGAGCCACTAGGCCCTAATGTCCATGAGATCTAGGGATATAAATGGATTTAAGGTACAAGGATCCTACGACCTCCGAGGGTTAAGGCTCCTGAGATCCTGATGGAAGCCTAGACCGCCATGAACAATGCAAGGGGATAATATTAAACATAGGGAAAGATAACCCTAATGCACAAGTAACCCTTAAGAATATCAAGTTTATAGATGGATGCCCTTCTATTGGTGGAGCTATTGTCAATAATGCTAGCCTTTCTATGACTAAATGCCTTGTCTTTAATAGTACTGCAGATAGTGGCGCCGGTATTAGTAATAGTGGCACTTTAACTT
>CAZKWM010000049.1:7724-12376 GCA_964556405.1 uncultured Methanotrichaceae archaeon
TAGTGGCACTTTAACTTTAGAGGATTGCGGATTTAGAGATAATGGTGTATCGTATAGGGAGGGAGCTATTCGTAATGATAATGGCACTGTGTTAATGGATGGATGTACTTTTAGCTCGAACTATGGTGGAGGGTCTGCCTTATTTAACAGTGAAGGGCATGCGGTTCTAAACGATTGTGAAATTAAAGAGAATGGAGGAGCCGCTAGTATCTTTACAATAGGGTCCTATTTGCAACTGGATAACTGCTCAATACATGATAACTATGGAGCATGTTTTGGCGGGAGTATCATGATATCACCCATGTGTATTAAAGGGGCGACCGACCTGTTGATGCTACTGTTACTCCTGAGTAGAAGCACTCTGGCTTCAGCTTGTTGCAGCCAGAATAGCGCTGTAATCAGGCAGGTATCTGGAGAGGAGTTGAGATTGATGCTGAAGGAGGGAAAACTTGGCAAAGTACAATATCCTACTGGTCAGCAAAGACGCTTCCCAAGGGACTCTCGAGTCTTTGCTGAGTAATGTAGGAGACGTATGCTGTTATTTGACGTGCACCGCTCCTGGTTTTTCTTATAGCGGTCATGCATGTGGCGCCACGTGTCCATCTCCTCCTTCTTGTCAGGGTACGGGTATGATACGGACATGCTCGGGGTGCTGTAAATGTTGAAGAAACTACTGTTATTGATATCGAGCTTACTTCCCTTGATTTAGACTGTTCGGGGTTCATCTCTCCTCCTCGAAGAACTTATTGGAGATTGCGTAAACTTTTCTAGTCTTTTTATATCTAGAATTATCCTTGATCCAAATGGTTTTTTGGTCCCTATTTTGTTTCGTTGATTTATCTTTCTCCACTAAGAAATCATTTTAGTTAATATATGTTATAAAATCGCTCTTGGAGATGGTTATAAACTCTCCATGACCTCGCAGATGTTGGTTTATCTCTTTGAAAAGAGTCCCCAAATTAGTATAAAAGATCCCTCTATCATTATCCTTCCAGCCTACCTTAACAGACCCATCTATACATTCAGGGGTATCTTCCATATCAGCCCAATAGATCCGTCCTTGATATTCCAGCTCATTAGAAGCTTCAGCTATCTTTTTTGAGGGCTCTCCAGCCTGTTCCTGGAGAGCTTGTTCGTCGGCTACTTGATTGAATATCTCCCAAGCATCTTGAAGGATCTCGGTTCCTTCATTCTTGGTTAGGGATCCCTGAGACACAGCAAAGCTGATGAATGCGTTAAGTCATAAATGGAGATGGGAGATAGCTTCGTTTAGCCTGTCGTGTCTGGTTTTAACGCTCGCTTTCTTTGCGGCTTCGTCTCTGAGACGCGAGAAAGCTTTTTTAAGCTCTTTAGGATAATCATCCATCTGAGATGCTAAATATTCGATATAGCCTTTCATAGCAAAATTGAGCAAGCCATAGCTGACTTGGGCTTAAGATAGCCTTTGCAAGTCTATGTCTCCTTGCTGGATTCTATGGATAAAGTATCTAGCTAAGGAAGATCCAGTCAGAGGCATAACTTCACCTGAGCACAGAGCCAGGCCCCTTTGAGGAAGCCCTTCTCTAAGGCTTGTGTCAACTCGCATTCTGTCTTTGCCGGTTCGGTCACCCTGGTATCCGCCCTAAGTGATCTAAGACCCCTTCAAGCTTTGTACGCTCCCTTGGATCATGGGCTTGATACAAATCGTCTACAGACAACACCGTATCCTTTGCTAGGAAAGCCGGCTTCTCGATAGAGTTAGCGGTATCTCTGAAACTCGCGGGCAAACCCTTGGGATCGAAGCTTCCAAAATGAGATAAGAGGAGGGCTGTGATAGTGCTTTTCCGGGCATCGGATTTGCCCCATATGTAGAATAATAATAGTGAAGGCTCCATCCCGGCTTGTCTTAGGGGTTCACAGAGCGGAGCCAGATAGACCAAACTCAGAAGAGAAAGCACGATCTTCTTAGGCCCAATCTCTAAGAGGAAGAGGAATGCCCGTACAGCCTATTGAATATTCTTCGACTCTTTGGGCAGGGCATATCTCTTGAGCCTATCGGTGATTTCAACCTCTACGGCATCAGAACCTACCGCTCCCGCAGAATGGAGGTAAACCCAGTAGATCGATTTGCGCTGGTCCACTCATCTGGATCCAAATCGGTTGGAGCATCAGCCAATGCTGGTTGTTGGGCAGCCGTCCGGCGCGTTTGGTGCAAATTTTTGGCTATGTGGTGGATCATTTCAGATAGCTTCAAGAGCATTTTGACTATGCAACTTCCCCAACCTACTTTTTTGGAACGAATGGTCTGATGCTAAATCGATAGCAACAGCTAGCTGAGACGATCCGGTTGGCAAGTTAACAAAACTTGGCAAGCCCTCGCACTGAGGGCATAGAAGTCGGGCCTTGGCTTCTATGCCCCCTCTCCATCCGGCGTCCTCCTGCTGGCTGGATGTGTTGGCTCAGGAATAGGACTTGCTTTTTAGACCTGATAAGCTGCTCGAAAATCCCTGCCACGGCACGACTATAGGGCCTGTGAAGATAAGAAGCTTGGCAGGAAATCAACAACGAGAAGCCATTTTTACATGGACTTAAGAAGGAATAGGATAAGAAGCCATAACTAAAAAATTTTAGATAAGAGATCCGATAAAGGATATCGGACCCTTATATACAGTGGCTATTTAACGGTGAAGGATCGGCACACAGCTGCAAACTGATCCTTTGTATATGTGGCTATAACATCACCATCGTAGCGAACCTCATTAGGAGCATGCATTATAATATATTTGCCATTCTCCTTCGAATAATCAATATATCCTCTATATGTGTATTCAGGATTACCATATTTATCGGTCCCATCTTGGTATACATTAAATAGCATATGCTTGCCATCATCGGTAGCCATCTTTTCGAAAAGATGCCCAGGACCGATGGAACTTTCAGCAAAATCTTGGAAGTCTTTAAATAAAGCAGCTTCGCTTATATAGATGGTAATGATAGGTTTGGTGGTCCCTGGTTTGATTAAATTTAAAAAGTTACCACCAGAACCTTGTCCTGGCTCTGCAGTATACGGAAAATCGATCTGAACCGTTCCAATATTCGATTCTAAGGTCTGGATTTTTGCCGAGGCCATACCCATAGGCAGCATCACCAATAGGCACATGAGGTATAACTTTAGCTACATTGAATATAGTTAGCTACATTACTAAATAAATCTTTACGAACGCATGTCCTAAATCAATCTAGCTTAAATCTGGTCCTGACCAGAGTATGTTGAGGATTAAAAAATGACAAAAGCAACGAGCAAAGCCCCTGATTTTGTCTCGATTAAGTATATATCAATGGAAACTAAACGTCTCGCTGTAGCAAAAGTAGTGCGGGAGGCGCGAGTCGAACGCGCGAACCCCTGCGGGACTGGACCCTGAATCCAGCGCCTTTGACCACTTGGCAACCCCCGCACACGGAGCACCTCTCCTGTTGCACTTGTAGTATATAACAATATCCGTTACCCGCCCCCTTTCGCACCTCGGGCCCGTCCGAAACGGCCGGCAAACCACATATCCCGCCAGACAGGAATATACATATCGGCAGAGGTGGTGACGATGATGAGGATGCACTACCTACAGCACGTTCCCTTCGAGGACATAGAGAACATCGAGGGCTGGGCACAGGACAGGGATTACGATATATCGAGAACCCTCCTCTACGAAGACGAGCCCCTTCCTGCCATGGATAAGTTCGACTGGATAGTGATCATGGACGGTCCCATGAACATCTACGAGCATGATAAGTACCCCCTGGCTGGTCCGGGAGAAGGATTTCATCAAGACTGCAATTCAAGGAGGTAAAATCGTCCTGGGCATCTACCTCGGCGCCCAGCTCATAGCCGATGCCCTGGGAGGAAAGGTCAGGAAGAACAGCCATAAGGAGATCGGTTGGCACAAAGTGAGCTTGACTCCTGAGGTCTCAAGATCAAAGTTCTTTAAAGGTTTACCCAAAGAATTCACCGCCTTCCAGTGGCACGGCGATACCTTCACCATCCCATCGGAAGCCATGCACACGGCCTGGAGCGAGGCCTGTGCCAACCAGGCCTTCGAATGCGACAAGGCCATAGGCCTCCTAGTTCCACCTGGAATCCTCTAGAGATCGCATAGATCACCTGATAAAGAACTGTGCCGATAGAGCTTAGACGAGGGAGCTTACGTTCAGACGCCCAAAGAGCTCCTATCCAGAATAGACAGGTTCCCTGAGGTCAACGGCCTCATGACCATCTTCATAAAGAATGTAGAGAAGGAGGACAGGCAAAATCACAGAATACACATGGACTAGTATATACACCGGTTTGACAGGAGCAGAATATCGTGAGGATAGAGACCAAAGTATACCTCATCACCTACACCATCGCCTTCACCCTTTGCGGCAGCTCGGATGGACCTGACCGTGATGCTGGGATCTTGAGCATTAGAATTAATAAGGTTAATAAAACTATGATCTGGCAGAATCCTCGGCCAGGGCACCTCGTCCCCAGTCCATGGCATCATCTGCCGGCCCGGACAGAGTTATCCTTCCCGTCTCCAGGAGGCTGGCTCTGTCGCCGATGCAGGCCACATTCCTCAGGTCGTGGGTAACTATGATGCTAGGTACCCGGCACTGGTGAATGGTTTCCCTGAGCTCCT
>CAZKWM010000050.1:0-8733 GCA_964556405.1 uncultured Methanotrichaceae archaeon
CCTCCTCCAGGATGTCTTCAGTGGATTTTACCTCTCTTTCATTGGCATAGACCACATCTCTTCCCCTGCGCTCCTCGGAGAGAGGACAGTAGAAGCAATCCCTACCGCAGGCTCCCGTGACGAAGAGCACCAGGCCCGCGCCTTGCCTGCACACATGGCACCCCCGGGATAGGTAATTGTAAAAGGACCCCGAGGCGTCCTCTTTCCAGACTGCCATTCCCTAAAACGTGGCCTTCCGCCTACTTTAGCCTTTGGTCCTGATCGGCCAGTTCCTGGCTTTTCTCCAATAAAGGAGATCAAAACAGTTATCCATGGGAAGAGCCGATTCCTGGACACTGTAGAATATCAGACGCCAAAGGATGGACTTCAGTGAAAGAATATCTTCTAGGGAACGCCGCCATCGCCAAGGGCATAAAGAAGGCAGGATCAGGCCTGGTATCAGGTTATCCCGGCACCCCTTCCTCGGAGATCATAGAGACCCTGGTTAGCCTGGGCGGCATAAAGCACATCGAGTGGTCGGTAAATGAGAAGGTCGCCCTGGAGGTGGCCATAGGCGCCTCCTGGACGGGAACCAGGTCCGCGGCCACCATGAAGCACGTGGGCTTGAACGTTGCCGCAGATCCATTCATGACCCTGGCCTATCTGGGCGTGGGTGGAGGGCTGGTGCTCATCTCTGCCGATGATCCCTTCTGCCATTCATCCCAGAACGAGCAGGACACCCGCCGCTATGCCCAGTTCGCCCAGGTCCCTCTCCTGGACCCTGCCGATCCCCAGGAGGCCAAGGACATGGTCATGTACGGCTTTGATTTATCGGAGAAATTCAATGTGCCTGTGATCCTAAGGCCCACCACCAGGGTCTCCCATGCCAGGTCAGACGTGGAGGCAGGTCCAACATCCCCAACCTCCGAAGGAAAGGCTAGCTTTGACAAGAATCCTGCCAGGAGGGTATCCCTGCCGGTCCACGTAAGGCCCCTGCACAGGGAGCTTTTGGAAAAGCAGGCGGCAATAGAAGAGGTGTTGGCCTCGACCCCCTGGAACCGGCTGGATCTCAAGGGCGACCACGGCGTCATAGCTTCAGGGTTATCCGCCCTTTACGCCGAGGAGGCGATCCTGAACCTCGGCTTGGACCTATCCTTCTTGAAGATTGGAACCTTCCCCGTGCCCTCCAAGATGATAGAGGCCATGCTCAGACACGTAAAGACGGTCCTGGTGGTGGAGGAGATGGAGCCCGTGCTCCAGGAGCAGGTGGAGATGATCGCCAGGAAGGTAAATCCCGGAATCGAGATCCTGGGCAAAGGGGACTACATCTCGAGGATTGGAGAGCTGGACCTCCTGCCGGTTAAGGATGCCATAGCCAGTATGGAAGGTATATCTCCTGAAACCAGGCCAACCCTGGAGATCGAGAAGATACTGCCCCCAAGACCCCCGGCCCTCTGCCCCGGCTGCAGCCACCGCGCCACCTATTACGCCATGCACAAGGCCTTCGGAAAGAACGCCGTCTACCCAAGCGACATAGGCTGCTACACCATGGCCGTGAACATGGGAACCGTGGACACCTGCCTCTGCATGGGAGCGTCCATCACCCTCGCCAGTGGCATACGTTTGGGAGGAGAGGAAGAACCCATCTGCTGTAGCCTGGGAGACTCGACCTTCCTTCACTCGGGGCTGACAGGGCTTCTAAATGCCGCCTACAACAAGGCCAGGATCACGGTGACCGTCCTCGACAATTCAACGACTGCTATGACCGGCCACCAGCCCCACCCGGGCACGGGTCTCACAGCCACGGGAGAAGCTTCCGTTCCCGTATCCCTGGAGGCCATAGCTAAGGCCCTTGGAGCGGGCTTTGTGGAGGTCGTGGACCCCTACGATGTAAAGGCGACCATAGAGACCTTCAAACAGGCCAAAGAATATCAGGGGCTCTCGGTGGTCATTTCCAGGCAGCTCTGCATCATCAAGGCTCTAAAGGCGGGAGTAAGGAGAAAAACCCTGATAGTTAATGAGAACTGCACAGGCTGCAAGCTATGTGTCGAGTTCGGCTGTCCTGCCATCGAGTTCGAGGGGGATAAAGCCAAGATCAACAACCTCTGCATAGGCTGCGGGGTCTGCGCCTCGATCTGCAAGAACAATGCTTTGGTGGTGGTTAAATGAAGACATCGGAGTGCGACGTGGTCATAGTGGGAGTAGGGGGCCAGGGTGTCATACTTATCTCGGATATCCTAGGAAGGGCTGCGGTCAAAGAAGGCATGCCGGTCAGGGGTGCCGAGACCCACGGCATGGCCCAAAGAGGTGGATCGGTCATCAACCACACCCGCCTTGGGTGCAGGTTCAGTCCCATGGTGCCACCTGGAGGGGCCGATGTCCTTCTGGCCCTGGAGCCAGCCGAAGCCCTAAGGTTTGCTTACTTCCTCAAGGAGAAGGGCGTGGCCCTGGTTAACACCAGGCCTGTTCTTCCTGTAACCGTGACCACTGGCAGGGCCCAGTATCCACCCCTGGATAGGATCCTCTCGCCCCTTCGCGACAGATTCGGGGAGGTCAAGGCCTTCGATGCCACGGCTCTCGCGGAAAAGACGGGTACAGCTCAGGCCATGAATGTTGTAATGCTCGGAGCCCTATCCAGGTACATACCCCTGCGCGAGGAGCTGCTGCTGGATGCCCTGACCCAGGTGGTGCCTAAAAAGCACTTGGAGGCCAACAGGCACGCCTTTGCGGTTGGAAAAGCTGAAGTAGGATAGGCCCTTTCTGTAAAATCATGGAAGACGAAAAGAAGGTCGAGGAGAAGACGCAAGAGTCCAAAGAACATGAGGCCCCAGAGGCACCTATTGTCACCGGATCTATGGCTGAGGCGGCCATGGAAGAAGGCTGCGCGACCTGCGAAGCCGCTGCTGAGCCTGCTGCCATTCCCCATGATCTGCCAGAGCCCAGCTGGTCCACGGAGAAGCTCGTAGAGTCCCTCCAAGACAAGCACGTGCTGGTGAGGACCAATGCCCTCATACTCCTCTCCAAGCGCAGCCCTCAGGAGGCCATAGAGCCCCTGATCCAGGCCCTCAAGGACGATGACTACCTGGTCAAGAGCAATGCCATGGTGGCCCTGGCCGCCTACGGCAAGGACATATCCGACAGGATCATGGCGTCCCTAAGCGACCCCGATCCGGGGATAAGGGCCGGAGCTGCCTGGATCCTAGGAGAGATCAAGGATTCCAAGGCCATAGAGCCCCTGGAGAAGGCTGCCAAGGATGAGAATCCCCTGGTGAGGGTCCAGGCCAAAGCATCCCTTCAGGCCATGGGAAGGTGGCCGTCCAAGACGCTGGGAGTCAAGAAGCAAGAAGCTCCTGCCAAGGAAGAAACTCCTAAGGCTGAGACGGCCGAGGAAGAAGGGCAGCAGCCCCAGTAGCCATCCAGAGCTTTTTACTTCAACTCAAGGGAGAGAGACTAAAGGCCTCTCCCCATAAAACCAATTTTATGGCGTCTCATCCTTTGATCTGGGCATTGACCTTGTCATCTATGTCCTTGGATATCCGGTAAGATCCATTGATCCCTAGTTTTCCCAGGCATCCAGCACCGCCCTTATTAGCTCCTCCATAAATATGCCGAAGATTCCCGGATCCATCGCGCAGCTCTTCTCCATCCCATGGCCACCTATGGAAACGGCAAAAAGGTCGATCCTACGCCTCCAGATATCGGCCACGAAGTAATTGCCTTCATAAGCACTCATATCTTCAGGGCGCTCATCTTCCAGGCTGAACTCCACAGGACTTATTATCGAGCCTTATCTCCATTCGTACCCCAACTTCTAGACTCATCGCCTTCCAGGCTTTTGCAGTCATCTCCAAGATCCTTTTTTGCGTCCTAACCGATAGGAAGTGTCCTCAGCTTAAAAGGTAACGAGAATCTACTATAAAGACCAGTTTTTATTAATTCGAACAGATGTTGATTAATTTTCTCAGATTTGGCTTTTCAGAGCCATTCTCTTATAAGAGAATGAGCCCAAATCATGCGGAAAACCGACGAGGACCAGATTGGAAGTGACCGAAATCCGATGCCAAATTGATCCAATTAACAAAAAAAATGTCATGGAAGAGTATGAGAATCGTATTTCAGGCTAGAAGGGTCACCCTTTTAGCGTAGTTTAAAATTTTATGGCCAAGAGATCGCCAGTAGATCCACAAGCTTTTTATCTATTACTAAGCTTGTTGGGTGGCTGAGCCTTGAATCCGAGGCGTTCTCGGAGGCCCTGGAAGGAGGATAGTAATGATGTGGCTTCTTATAGTTCTGGCTCTTGCCTTGGCGGGACCTACCTGGGCTATGACCATAACCGTCTGCCCAAGTGGCTGCGATTATACCACCGTTCAGGCAGCCATTAACGCTGCGGCGCCTGGAGATGTAGTCGAGGTTCAAAGTGGAACTTACCATGAGAACGTCGCTGTAAACAAGAGCCTGAGCCTTGAGGGAAATGATACAGGCTGCGGCATGCCCCTGATAGATGCAGGCGGCTCTGGAAGCGTGGTGACCTTCTACAACGACAATGCAACCCTGGAGGGCTTCAATATCACGGGCTCCGGCCGCTGTGGCTGCGGAAATGCGGGGGTTAAGGTGCTCGCCAATAACGACACCGTAATAGGAAACGTCATCCACAACAACAAGTACGGCATATACGAGAGCGACTATAAGGGCAACAAGTTCCTGGGCAACAACCTCACTGACAATAACATCACGGTCTACGCCCTAGGTCTGGGGGAGTGGCAAGGCAATCACTACAGCGATTACCAGAGCCCTGCCAATGGCTGTGAGGACTCCAATAGAGACGGGATATGCGATAGTCCCTATGACGTAACGCCCGGTCCGAGCAACGATTCCAAGCCCCTGATATCCTAAAGAACAAGAACATCCAGCTTCAAGTGCCTTTGATCCAGCTTCTGCTGAGTATCCTCAAGTAACCAATGAAGGCTTTCCTAATTGCAACGGTTAGCGTTTAGGTTACCTGACCATTCCATGGACCCTTGGTATGAAATTTGAACTCAAGACCCACACCTTGGTGCTCCAAGTTCTATATCGGCTTTTTCAGTAGCGTCTGACAATTTTGACCGATAGCAAGAGATGCATCGGAAGGTATCTATAAAAATATCGTGGGGGCTACCAGGGGGTGCGAAGACCGCCTAGGATCCCACAGGTTATACATACTAATTTAGAGTTCTTAGGTTCTCTATACTTAGTAGCTAGTACTACCCGCGTTCTTCATGATAATTATTGAGATATCTTGGTAGATAAGATTTATGGAGATACTCTAGTATCTCACAGTCTATGTGTACTAACACTAGTGCTTGCTAGGTTTACTCTGTGTGTGTGGATGTACATAGGTACCATCTTTTCTGTAGTATCCTCTTACATTGACTACATCACTGCTTGAACTGGAATAGCTTAAGCTAGGGGTGCTGCTTGAACTAGACGTAGAGTTGTATAAGGAGATGGATGAAGCTGTCGTGGGGTGATAGATGTTTTCGGTGCTACTAGACTTCAAAGACATCGCAATGTCCTTTACTTTATTTTCAAATTTAGAATAAGTATCCGCTTGGGCATAGTAAGAGATAACGTAGGCCTTGTTCTCCTTTATCGTATACTGAATGAGGATTTTATAAGGCACCTCTCCGTTATTCATGGTATAGAGAATTTCCTTGCCAGGAAGGTTCCATAGGGTTATATCGCGGTTGGAAATGAGCTTGAAGTCTTCCAATTTTTGTAGATTGCTAATAACGGCGCTAGTATATTGATCAAGGCCGACCTTAGAGTCAGAAGGATAGTCAGAAGGTAGCGATTCTACCTGTACTGTTACATAGTTTTTAGCACTGCCGATAGCTTCTCCTGGTGCCAGAAAACTTGCCACTAGATTTTGAGAACTAAGGGCCGCCTCCTTGATGGTCCAGCCTTCTGGATAACTTACACCGAACCCGTAGATCGGGTTTTCGTAAAGTCGGGAATCAGATTCAATAACTAGCCGGCCCATTGGGAAGCCGTACGTGCTCTGGATAAGGGTACATGTTATTATCAGAGCGATGATTATCTGCAATCTACCTAATTTAATTATCGTTCGCCTTCTTCCGTGTTACTTTCAATTGCCTTCCGTCCTCTCCCGCTTTGTTTATGGTCTCCAGGAGTCGGCTATATATGATAGGGGACCTCCAAGGCATCCCATCCCAGGAACTTGGAGGAGAGTACTGCTTTATGAGATCCAGGATGAACTTGAGCCTGCCCAGATCCCTGTGAGGGGTGGAGACGTAGTCAGCCTTAGGAAAGTCCAATAGATAAATCGTTTTGGAATCTCCGATTACCAGGTTCCAGGCCGAGAAGTCGAAGAATGGCCTGACCTTGAACCTGAGCGCACCCCGGGAAGCCAGGTTGCAGCTGCCCAGTAGGCAGCCGTGGATGTCCTTCTCCCTGGCCGATCTGTCGGCGTAAAGGGGCGTCTCCCAGGGAAGCAAAAAGATCCTGCGGTACTCGGCCAGGGCCAGAGCGGAGAGATCTATGGTCTACTCTAGATGTTTCTTTCCCAGGTGCTTTAGCCCTGGGAGTATGTCAGGATTGCCAACCAGTATGTAGTCTTTACTTCCATGAGCTATCCCGTAGGGTTCTTCATCGCCAACATAATGACAGAGGTTGTGAGCTTTCCGGTTCTGGGAATCCTGTTTGCGGCCAGATAGGAAACGTGGATGGAACCTAAGACGGGCAATGGTGTAAGGAAGCTAAAGGTACACGCGCCTGAAGCACAGAAAGGCTCTATTAGCGCTAAGTAGCAATTAGGTTGGTTAGGTTTCGTTTTAGGGTCCTCTTTTCGTCAATGCTGTATATGCAGATATTTTATCGGTACATTTAAACATTTATTTAACATTAATAGGATAAGGAGTGTATAAACCTCTAGGTATTCAGGTTTATATGGCAGGTTTCACTTAGGGAAAGCAAAATGAACCTACCTTAAGATCGCAGCGTCGGCCTTTTTCCAAGATAGAATTTTTAAAAAAATAGGTTTAGGGCTGAGGATTTACTCGAAATCCTCTCCGCCCATGCCTCCGGGCATTCCGCCTGGTCCGCCAGGCATTCCGCCTGGTCCGCCGGATTTGGAGGCGATGACGTCGTCGATCCTCAGTATCATGACAGCGGCCTCAGCTGCAGAGCTTATGGCCTGGGTCTTGACCCTCAGTGGCTCCACGACGCCTGCCTGAAGCATATCCTCGGGTTTGCCGGTATCGACGTTTAGGCCAGCGAACTTGGCACCTTTCTCGTGCTCGGACCTGAGAGCGACTAATGAATCGATCTGATCCATGCCTGCGTTCTCAGCGAGAGTCTTGGGTATGATCTCCATGGCGTCTGCGAAGGCCTCAATGGCCAGCTGCTCTCTTCCGCCGACGGTGGCAGCGTACTCCCTGAGCCTTGCGGCCAGCTCTATCTCGGGTGCGCCTGCGCCTGGGACGAGCATCTTGTCCTCGACTACCACACCGACCACCCTCAGAGCATCGTTCATGGCCCTGTCCAGCTCATCTACGACGTGCTCAGTGCCACCGCGCAGAATGATGGACACGGACTTGGGATTCTCGCACTGCTCGACGAAGGTCATCTCGTCGCCTGCGATCTTCCGCTCCTCAACCAGGCCTGCCTTGCCCAGGTCGTTGGCAGTCAGGTCATGGATGCTGGTTACAACCCTTCCGCCGGTAGCGCGGGCCAGCTTCTCCATATCGCTCTTCTTCACGCGCCTGACGGTGTAGATGTTGGCCTTGGCCAGGAAGTGCTGGGCCAGGTCATCAATGCCCTTCTGGCAGAAGGCCACGTTGGCGCCGGTATCGGTGATTCTCTTGACCATATCCTTGAGCATGACCTCTTCCTGGTCCAGGAAAGCCTGGAGCTGATCAGGGGAGGTGATCTCAATCTTGGCATCGACCTCGGTCTTCTCTATCTCTATGGCTGCATTCAAGAGAGCGATCCTGGCGTTGGCAACCTTCTTGGGCATAGATGGATGGAGCCGTTCCTTATCGATCACCATGCCGTGGACGATCTGGGAGTCGGAGATGCCTCCTCCAACCTTCTTCTCCACGGTGATGTTATCGATATCGACGTGGCCGTCCTCATCAACTACGGCCTTGACTGCCTGAACTGCCAGGCCGGTGAGCTCTTCCCGGGCGGTTCCAGATCCCTTTCCAGTCATTGCTGTCAGGGCGACCTTCCTCAGAAGGGCCTCGTCATTTACGGAGACCTTGATGCCCACGGCCTTCAGGATGTCCATGGACTTCTCAGCAGCAGCCCTGTAGCCTGCGGCAATGACTGTCGGATGAATCTCCTGATCCAGAAGGCCTTCCGCTTGCTTGAGCAGCTCTCCGGCCAGGACCACGGCAGTGGTGGTTCCGTCGCCGACCTCGGCATCCTGGGTCTTGGCTATCTCCACCATCATCTTCGCTGCAGGATGCTCGATATCCATCTCCTTAAGAATAGTGACACCGTCATTGGTTATGACTACATCTCCCAGGGTGTCCACCAGCATCTTATCCATGCCCTTGGGACCCAGGGTTGTCCTGACTGCGCCAGCCACAGCCTTGGCAGCCATTATGTTCGACCTCTGAGCCTCTCGACCGGCAGTCCTCTGGCTGCCTTCCTTGAGGATGAGAACTGGCGTTCCACCTAGTTGTCCAGCCATGTAATTACCTCCAACTGTAAACGTAACGCACTATCAGGTGTTTGAACTTCTATATGAAC
>CAZKWM010000050.1:8833-12295 GCA_964556405.1 uncultured Methanotrichaceae archaeon
GATTCTATAGATTCCGGCCATGACAAAGACGGCTGCAAGCACGATTGATGCCAGGAGCCCAAGGTCCGAGAGATGAGGCCCGGAATGCACCGATACAGTTTCAGCCCAGATGGTCAGGACACCCAAAACAGGATAGATAAAGGCCTGAAGGATGAAGAAGGCCACCAAGGCATTGGTGATACCAGGACCTACATACAAGGCTTCAGTAGAACTCAGCCGGTCTTCTCTTTGAGCCTGAAATAGATCCCCTGTTCGGGGACTAGAACGTAATCAATGGCACCGAAGGGGTTTTTAAGAGCCGAGGCCACGGCCATGACCGTGAAGATCTCCATGAGGTTGTCTCCCTCAGCACCTCTTACGAAGGGTCCCTTGATGGGCGGGTACATGGGCGATCGGTTTCCTAAGTTACCTCTATCCTGAGACTATCGCTACCATCTCTATGTCGAAGAGGATGTTCCTGCCGGCCAGGGGGTGGTTGGCATCCAGGACGACCTTGCTCTTCGTCACCTCTACCACCACCATATTCGCCTTCCTGCCGCTGGGCAGGGTGATCTCCAGGATGTCGCCAAGCTCTGACTCCAAGCTCTTTACCCGGCTGCGGGAGAACTCCAGGGTCATGCCGTCCATCCACTCTCCATAGGCCTTGGCCGCAGGAATATCGATGGTCTTCATTTCTCCCGGGCCCATGCCCACTAGAGCCTCCTCAAATCCCTGGATCATGGCACCATCCCCTATCTTGAACTGAAAAGGCTCAGAGCCAGGTGAGTGGTCGACGATGGTGCCATCCTCGAATCTACCTATATAGAAAACCTTGACTATGTCCCCAACCTTAGCCTGAGCCATTATCTTAGGCCTCTTCTGCTTGGTAATAGTACTCTCCGAGGTCGCGCTGGATCCTGTCAAGCCTTGATCCAGGCTTGTTGACCCTGGGCCTGTGAGTCTCTTCGTCGCGCCTAAAGGTTATGCCTATGCACTTTAAGAAAGCGTTCATGCCGTTGCGCATGTCGTAGGGAGGGGTGGCTATGCCCAGGACTCCAGGCTCCCCCTCAAAGACTACCAGTCGCTCAGAGAGCAGATCGAGGAGGTAAATATCGTGGTCTACAACCAGGACCGACTTCTCCGAGGACTCGGCAAACCTGCGCATTACCCTGGCCGCCAGCATCCTCTGTTCCACGTCCAGGTGAGCTGAGGGCTCGTCCAGCAGGTAGAGATCGGCGTCTCTGGAGAGGCAGGCGGTGATGGCCACCCTCTGCAGCTCTCCTCCTGAAAGCTCTGTGAGGTTCTGGTTGAGAAGGGGCTCTATGCCCATGGGATGAAGGATCTCTGCCTGGTAGTAGCTGGAGTAAAAGTCCTTGGTCACGCTTCCAAGTAGAAGCTCGACCGAGACATCGGAGTCAGCCTTGAGGTACTGGGGCTTGTAGGAGACCTTGAACTTCATATCCAGGCTTCCTTTGGTGGGCTTCTCGGCCCCTGCCAGGACCTTGATGTAGGTACTTTTGCCTATGCCATTGGGCCCCAGGATTCCTACAACCTCGCCGCTGCGAATGATGCCGGGTTCGGCCCTGAGAGTGAAGGACGGGTACTCCACGCTGAAGGCATCGTACTCCACCATGGTGGGCACATCCTTCTTTTCCCTGGGGGCGTGGACCTCGAACTCAATGGCCTCAGACCTAATCCTAACGTTTTCTTCGGGCAGGTTGCCCTTGAGGTACTGGTTGATGCCGACTCTGACACCCTTCGGCCTGGTGATGACACCGTAAGCACCGGGTGTACCGTAGATCAGGTGAATGTTGTCAGCTAAAAGATCCAGGAGAGCCAGGTCATGCTCCACCACCATGACCGCCTTGCCGCGGGAGAGCTCCCGTAAAATCCTGGCTGAGTTTATCCTCTGGTATATGTCCAGGTAGGGGCTGATCTCATCGAAGAAATAGAAGTCGGCATCTTTGGCAGCTGTGGCTACTATGGCTACCCTCTGCAGCTCTCCACCACTTAAGTTTCCAATCTCCCTGTCCAAGATCCGGGATAAGCCCTGGGTCTCTATCAGGTCATCCAGAACCCCTCGCTCATCGGTCTTCTCCAAGAGGCCCTTAACTGAGCCCGAGTAGCTCTTGGGAATCCTGTCCACATACTGGGGCTTGTAGGCGGTCTTGATGCCTTTATCCACTACCTTCTTCAGGTAGTCGCCCAGGGCCGTGCCTGCAAAGCGCTCCAGTACCTGGTCCCAGGTGGCGTTGCTGCCCAGATTCGGCCTTAAGATTCCGGATAAGATGGAGACCGCCGTGCTCTTTCCTATGCCGTTTTGGCCCAGGATTCCCGCCACCTTCCCATCCAAAGGGATGGGCAGGCCATAGAGGGCAAAGCCGTTTTGTCCGTACCGATGGACGGGGCTCTCCAGCTCCTCAGGCAGATTGGTTATGGTTATGGCCCCGAAGGGGCACTTGCGGATGCATATGCCGCAGCCCACGCAGAGGCTCTCGGTGATGACCGGTTTTCCATCCTCGAAGACTATGGTCTCATTGCCGGTCCTTACAGGCGGACAGAAGTACTCGCACTCCTTGGAGCACTTCCTGGGCTGGCATCGGTCTCTGTTCAAGACAGCTATCCTCAAGGCAGCACCTCAATTGAGCAGAAGGGTCCAGGTCACCAGCCACAGGTCCACGGCCATGAACTCCACGTAGAACCAGTCCTTGCTCTTGAACTCGGCAGCGTTGATGCCCATGAAGCGGTAGGTGAACTTCTGGATAAAATAAGTCATAGCAATCACGAAGAATATCGCAGAGAGCCAGAGCATGGGCCTCTGATTGCCGACGCCCAAGGTATAGTAGGAGACAAAGCCTAGGAGGATGCCCAGGGCTGAGGCGTAGACGGTCTTTTTTATGCTCTCGATTTGAATTTCCCTCCTCTCGGCATCGGTCTTGGGCTTGATCTTCACTGCGGGCTTGGGTGCGGCTTTAGCTGCAGGGGGCTTTTCCTGCCTCTGCCTGGAGTCCTCTACCTTCTTTGGACTCCCGGCCTCCTGATCCGCCTTGCGCGATCTCTTTTTGGCCATCCGGAAATTGGTGAGCCCTTTACGTTAATAGAGTTTTGGTACGGAGTTTTGTAGGAGTTTTTGGTCAGGAAAAGATCCAAGTAGTAATAACCCAAATGATTTTCCTGATGTACGCCCGCATAGTTGCGGATTCCTCGGTCTTCATCCTGGGAAAGAGGTTAGAGGGGGAGCTTATCACCGTTCCTGCGGTGGAGAGGGAGCTGAAAGATCTGCGCTCCAAGTCCCATCTGGACATCAGCGGAGCCAGGATAGAGGGCCCCTCGGCCGAATCTCTAAAAAAGGCCAAAAAAGCCGCCCAGGAGACGGGCGATATAACAGTCCTCTCTGAGGCAGACCTCGAGGTCCTGGCGAAGGCCCTTGAGTGCGAGGCGATCCTGGCCACAGATGACTACGCTATACAAAACGTCGCATTT
>CAZKWM010000051.1:0-2202 GCA_964556405.1 uncultured Methanotrichaceae archaeon
GGTAATTGCGTACCGTTTGCCTCTAACTTTAAGTTAGGGCGCACTACATGAATGGTATGAATTTAATAGAATTTGGGGGACTATTCTCTGATGAAAAGAGATCTCTCCAATATCCCTGTAATAAATTAAATGATCTTTCTTGCCCTTCCTTCGGGCGAAAAGAGTTCTACTTCATGTCAAGGCAAAGGCTAAGGTGTGCTAAGTACGGTTATGATTTTAGGCCTTTTAATGGCATAAGCTTTTCTATAATTAAGCTCTTCGCACCTAAATGGCTATCCTTGATTAAGTTTATTCTAAGCATCAACACGATAGGACTTAGAAATCATGAAATAATCGATAATATTAAATCTCGAAAGATATAGATATATTTAATAAAAAGTTTTGATTTAAGCGTTTGTTATGTGATTCCTTTATGGCTTTAACGATGCATCTTTAGAAAGGCGACCAAGTTCATCACCATCTTCATGCCATCCGCAGCCACGACAGCACCCTATGAGAAAATCTTTTATAGAAGATCAAATACTGTAATCCTGATAAGACGTGTGGAGGACGCTAAATGGCTGGAATGTCAGGAACCCCTGTCATCATCCTTAGAGATACCCGCCGGGAGACGGGCAAAGATGCACTCTCCAACAACATCATGGCCGCAAGAGCTGTGGCCAACGCAGTTCGCAGCACCCTTGGCCCCAAGGGCATGGACAAGATGCTCGTGGACGCCCTGGGCGATGTCACCATCACCAATGACGGAGTCACTATTCTAAAAGAGATGGACGTTCAGCACCCTGCCGCCAAGATGATCATTGAAGCCTCCAAGACCCAGGATACCGAGGTCGGAGACGGCACCACCACCGTGGCCATCTTGGCAGGAGAGCTTCTTAAGAAGGCCGAGGACCTTCTGGACATGAATGTCCACCCTACCCTAGTTGTGGAAGGCTACAGGCTGGCAGCCGAGAAGTCCCTGGAGCTTCTAAAGGAGATGGCAGAGAACGTCAAGCCCGACCAGAGAGATATGCTAATTAAAATCTCCAAGACCGCCATGACCGGCAAGTGGGCTGAGTCCGTGGAGGGCAAGCTTCCCGAGTATGCCGTCGACCTGGTCCTGAACGCCGTGGAGGACAAGAACGGCAAGATTGCCTTCGATATGGACGCTGTCAACCTGGAGAAGAAGGTCGGAGAAAGCCTTGAGGACTCGGAGCTCTTAGATGGTCTTATAGTGGACAAGCAGAGGACCCACAAGAACATGCCCGAGAGGGTAGAGAACGCCAAGATCGCCCTCCTCATGGTCGCCATCGAGGCCAAGGACACCGAGACCAAAGCCGAGATTAAGATCACCTCCTCAGACCAGTTCCAGATGTTCATGAACAGGGAGAGGGAGCAGATCAAGGCCGTGGTGGACAAGGTCCTGGCCACTGGAGCCAATGTGGTCTTCTGCCAGAAGGGCATCGATGACATGGCCCAGCACTACCTGGCCAATGCCGGAGTCCTGGCTTTAAGAAGAGTCATCAAGAAGGACATAGAGAAGCTTGCCAAGGCCACAGGTGGAAGGGTCATCACCAGCCTGGAGGAGATGGGTCCCCAGGATCTGGGCCACGCAGCAGTCGTTGAGGAGAGGCGCGTCGGAGCCGGCGTCATGACCTTCATCACAGGTACCAAGAACAAGGCCGTAACCCTCCTCCTACGCGGCGGCACCCAACAGGTGGTCAACAGCGCCGAGAGGGCTTTGGATGACGCCATCCACGCCGTGGCCGATGTCGTAGAGGATGGAAAAGTCCTGGCAGGCGCGGGGGCTCCTGAGATGGAGCTATCCATGAAGCTTAGGCAGTATGCCTCCACCTTCAAGGGCAGAGAGCAGCTGGCGGTCAAGAAGTTCGCCGAGGCCCTGGAGATCGTGCCTAGAGCCCTGGCCGAGAACGCAGGCCTAAACCCCATTGACAAGCTGGCCGAGCTTAGAAAGGCCCATGAGACCAGTAAGCTAGCAGGGCTCAACGTCTTTACCGGCAAGATCGAGGATATGTTCTCCCAGGGTGTAGTCGAGCCCCTAAGGGTAAAACTTCAGGCAATCGAATCTGCCACCGATGCGGCTTCCCTAGTCCTGAGGATCGATGATGTGCTCGCCTCCACCAAGAAGCCGCCAGAGCGCGGTGCGCCCGGTGGAATGCCGCCTGGAATGATGGGAGGCATGGGTGGAATGGGCGGAATGCC
>CAZKWM010000051.1:2302-8780 GCA_964556405.1 uncultured Methanotrichaceae archaeon
GGAATGCCGCCTGGAATGATGGGAGGCATGGGTGGAATGGGCGGAATGCCCCCTGGGATGTTCTAAATCCTCCATTCCCAATCCCTTTTTTATATTTTTGCTTGCAGATTTGAAGTTTTTGAAATTCTCCCTCCGTTCCTTTCTCTGCTGACTCAGCTATCGATTACATCATCTTTATAAATACAGATCTTTAATTTAAATGGGGGCTAGAAAGGGATGGATGATTACATTACAGGATTATTATTGGTAATATTCATAGCATTAGCTTTTATAACCCTTCAGGACAAGGAATCCCGGTTAAAAAAGCTTCATTCTGAGAAGGATCTTTTACTCAGAGATAACATGGATCTAAGCCTAAAGATTTCGTTGATGGAGGAGGAATCGGATCACCTCCGCAAAGCCTACGCTGCCAGATGGAGGGGCAGGGCTGAAAAGCTTCAGATGGAGCTTAAAGATGCAAAAAGGAGTGCCGAATGCCCTGGAGGCCAAAAAGATGGAGAACCTAGAGGCTTTGGCCCGTGAAACTCGTGAAGGCCAACCCAGGGTCCTCTTCCTCGATACTTCCACAGGGATCACGACCCTCAGGGAAGCCCTGGTGGATATGATCTCCGGGGCTGAGTTCGAAGTAGACCTGGTATCGCCATGGATCAAAGAATTTGCCTGGCAGGCGATAAGGGATGAGCTTCAATCTTTCACCGATCGTGGAGGCAACCTCAGGGTCTTCACCAGGCCCAGCGCCGAGGATAGCGGTCAGGAGGCGTGAGCATGGAGATGAGCGAGAATAAGAAGGATCGGTGGAGAGATCATCCTTGTGGAAGGTCTCCACGCCAAGCTCTACCTAGCGGACAGGAGAGAGGCGATTGTTGCATCTGCGAACCTCACCAGAGGGGGTCTGGAGATCAACTTGGAGTCGGGAGTTCTCATCAGAGATCCTGGTGCGATGAGGGATATCGGGGATTTTGTAGACGGCCTCTATAGATTGAAGGTCGAAACGCGATAATGTAGCAGAGCCGTTATGATCAAGAAAGAAAACTCAAATAATTGATGTATCTCATCTCTTGAGCTAGAAGGGAGATCGATCCTATGGTAGAGGTGCTGGTCTATGGCGCAGGGGCGATAGGTTCCTTTGTGAGCTATCTGCTTTCTGAGATGACAGATGCTCAAAGAGCTGATACTAGGGATATCGCGGGAAAGGCCTCCGCCGTATATATCGCTGCCACCGCTCCATAGAACCAGAAAGACGGGGATGAAGGCGAAGAGGAGAACCCACCCTGCCAGGGCGACAGCTCTTCCAAACAGCTTCATGGCAAGACGATAGAGGATCACCACCGTCAAAACGGCGAAGATCACATTTATGAAGATCATGGCCACGTTGGGGGTCATGCGCGATGATATTGGCGACCTTGACCAAGGCAAGGTAGATTATGCAGCCTGGGGGATGGGGCTGATGATGCAACAGGTCGAAGTTCTCCAGGCCCAGGGTGTATTGAACGGAGTCCCACTCATATAGGTACTTGTTGACTATGGAGATCCTGGTGATAAGTACTAGAAGTCCCAGGTCGAGATTGATTCCTTTGTCCAGAATGAGACTATCCTGATTTAGATTATCCATACTATGCTTATCCCGATTAAGCTTATCTTGACTAAACTTGGATATGATAGACAACTGCTATATTTGGCATCTCTCATTGACAGCTCCACGAAAATCTCACCACTAACACAGACGTGGCTGAGTTATTTAAAGCATAGTGAGATATCATTAGCATAACTAGAGGTCAGGTAATTAGCGATTTAGCTATTAACGCCTCTTAGAACAGTATAAGTACAAGTGCAGATTCCATCAGGAGTGGCAAAAAGATTCAAGGCCTTTGCCATCGTATAATAAAATTTGCAAATCAGTAAATTAAAGCATCAATAAACTAGAGCTCCCAGGGATCACCCATGCCCTCCCGCTATCCTGTAAACATCCCTGGTGCGCTGAAGGGTAAATGTATCCAATCCTTCACGGCTCCTCTCTAGAATGGAATCCCCTATGGGCTTTGGCAGGTAGATCTCCTGATCTCCCAAGGAGATCTTGAAGGCCTTGTTGTTGGGGTCCAGGACCATATCCTTGTATTTACCGGTGATCCTCTCGCCGACTCTCATGGATCTCTGCTCCATAATCTCACCATATTAATTGTTATCCTTACGAATATTTCATCATTTCCCTGGGAGATGGATGGCCAGGGCGAAGACCCCGATTTGAGCTGCCCTCAGCCCGCCAAATTAGCAGTTCAAAGGACTTCTACAGCGATATTTTTGTCGTGGCTGATTATATTAGGTTGATGCTTTTATTCGGGACGTCTGAATAGTAAAACCTCCGACCAACGGGCAGATTGGCCTTTACCAGGGTAAACTTGCGCTTCAGATCGTAGAAATACGCCTGATCGCCCTGAGCCATCCATATGATCCTCTCAAGGGGAGGCTATCAGGGATACCTCCAAGTCATCCCCACTTAAGTCCACAGAGCTGTGACTCCTGCCGATATGGATTTGGTTCTCGTTGTAGAGTATGTAGCGTAAGTGATAAGCATCGGGATCAGGAAGGTAGTACATGGCCTTCCTCCAGTTTAAGTCGGGGTATTCTCCAATCTCGATCATCCCACTGTGCTTTGTTCCCATAACTTTTGTTACATAATCGATGTACACCCCTGTATTGCGGCCTTCTTCCCTGATACTCTCATTGCTGTAGTCCATCATCAGATATGTGAACCTGATCGGTGTTAATTCGAGGGTGTGGGTGAGGCGGGAGAGCAAAGATATGCCTGGAGTTGTTGTTAATGGACGGGAATCGTCACCATAATATCTGTTGTTCCAGGCGGACCTGGTCCCATCGAGATAATAGGAATAAAGAAAGAGAGCAATATTGGTGATTAGGCCCAAGGCCAGTATCAGGGCAAAGAAGGTCGACGAAGCCTTTTTTGACCCAGCGCCCGGGTCTGCTTTTGATTCAGCTTCTAGCTTTGGTTTTAACTCAGCTTCTTCCCCTGTTTTTGGCCTCGTCCTCCTAGAAAAAATGTATCTATCCAGGATCTACCCCGTCGTCGTAAAGGCCGCAGGCACGGATACCAGGATGTATCCGGCCTTGGGCAGGTGGATGACGACATCTAAGGCTGCGGAGGGGAGAGGACCCACAGGGCTATAAAAAGGGCTCTGGGATCTAGTACTTTGGACAGGTTGGCGATCCTGGCTTCTTTTAAGGTAAAGGCGATAAGTGAAAGGCTTCCCACCAGGCCCAGACCTCCTGCATACCATATGATGAACATGTAAAGGTTGAAACGTCGGCCAGAGATGATCCCACCGAAGAGGATACAGGTATAGACAAAGCATTCGTGGTAAAGATCGATTATCAGAGCTCCGTACATAGATCAGCCTTTGGCCAGACTTAGGGATAATCAACGCCTGACGAGAAGACATCGCTCGTGAGCCTGACAGCCCTCTCAGCCCAGGGCCTTCTCTCCTCCGTGGACTGAGCATGGCGGATAGCGGACTGAATTAATGGGTGGATGAAGATAGCATCGTCGTTTTGCTTTACCATGGAGTACTTGATGAGCTCGGACACGGCCTGATCAGAGTCCCTGGCAGAAACTCGTTGCCCAGGATATTCAGGGGCAGACCCTCAGGACCGAGGAACGATATCATCCTGAGGAGGTCTCCGGCCGCCTGGGACTCCTGACGGATCCTGCTAGGAAGATATCCTGCAGACGGCCTCCAGATCTGAAGGCACCACGGGTCTCGGCCCTCTCAGGGCTCCAGAACTCCGATCTGAAAAGGTCAAGATAATTATTGGCAGCGGTAAAGTTGGCCTCCCTGTAAGCTCCGGCCAGCTCCAGGATAAGGGAAAGGTATACTAAAGCTTCGAGCAAGGCGGCATTGCCCTGGAGGTCGGCCTGGACCTGGTATCTGGATAGGAGCGCAATGGCCTCAGCCCTTTCCAGGGGCTTCATCCTCAAAGTCGTGGGCCATCCCCGGATTGGCCGGGGTCACTATGAACGTTCCCTTGCCCTGGTATAGGTAGCCCTCTAAATCCACGGCGCACTTGGCACCATCGAAGATAAGGAGCCAGCTACTGTTCTGATCGAGCCAGGCCCTAACCGAGTTTATGAGAGCTATCCTGTCTTCGTTATCAGGTCCAGGCAGACCGAAGGGCTCGGCCAGGGAGACGTAGTCAGCATCCACCCTATGTGGTCGTAACCACCTGCGTTCCTGTAGGCGTATTCGACTGCCATCTGGGCCTTTCCTATGCCTTCGGGGCCCACCAGGACGTGGGTTCCAGGCCTCGATCTCAGTTCTTCAAGGACCCCCCTACCCCTTCCCATAAAGGAAAGGTCACGGTTGTAAGGAACGTTGAAGATCCCTTCCAGGCCTCTATGAGATTCCTGGGCCACTGGTACTCCAGAAGCCATACATGTCTGCGTTCCGGCTCCCGGCTAACTGGTGTAAGCTGGATAACCGGCATGCGCCTCAGGAGAAAGAATTGGGGAAACCTTCCCGACGGAGGAAACAGAGCATGGCCTGAGATTCGTTTCGTCAGGTCTATCTGCCTTAGGTCTATCGTCCCCGCGCAGCGGGGTGAAGAGATCTGCCATGGAGATTTTTTAGGCCTTTGATAAAAAGAGTTTTTCGTAGGTTATCACCTGGCCGTCGAGCGTCCATCGATCTTGGACATTATGTTGCTGGCTACGTAATCCCTATGAGCTTCAGCCTTCAATTCGACGGTACTGACCTTCATGTTCTCCTTAGCGTAGCCTAGAAACTTCAGAATAGAGTTAAAGGTTTCAGTGCCTGCGCTGACAATGAGGCCTGTGACGAAAACATCCAGGGCTCCTGCATCGATCCCCAGAGGGGTAAGGACGCTTATATGGCTGCCATAAGCTATGGTTAAGCCCACGACCATGGATATAACTCCAAGGAAGAGCTTTTTATCGCCGTCCCCTACCAGCTTATTCATAACAGGATCTAAGATCTCCAATAGTTGCTGTATTGCCAGGCCCACCGCAAAGACCGGAGCCAGGGCCATTATCATAGAGTCCATTTTTACCCCTCCTTAGATAGAGACACATGAAATAATAAATATTTATTGGTTGAGTTGGATGCTATAAGAACCATGAAGATCCTGAGCCTGGATGTGACCCAGGGCTATGGACATCGTCCTTTAGTGAAGCATACGGTGGCTATAGCTCCATCCGCAGCCCTGGGAGAGCTAAGTATTGCGACCCTGCATACGTATATCCCCGTAGTGTCTGCCTGGGTAGATGGTAGGCAGGTCCAGGATTGCCTTGAAGGTTCCATCAAGCACTGTGGTGACCACCTGGAAGGCCACTCGGCCATCGAGATCCACGATCTCAATCCTCAGGCACTCTCCTATCCAGAGGCGGCGCGATGGATCCATTGAGGACGATGATCGTCTCAGTAGAGTTCTCCTTATCCTCCTCCAGGCTGATTTCGACGATACGCTTGGGAGCCACCCTTACCTGGACCCCGCCAATGGGAAGCATGAAGGAGGCCTGCTTTTGTGCCAGGGCGGATCTCCCTCAAAGTCCTGGGAAATGTAGCCGGTGAGAACCACCTGAGCCTGGACGTTGCTGTAATCGTCATAGTCCTGGCTTGGTACCACCGATAGGTAGAAACAGCTTTCTCTGGAGGGGATGGAGCCAGACCCACCGGTGCGGGAATTGGACTGTGAAGCCCTTGGGAACTCCCGTGACCTCTATGATCGCCTGGGCCCTTCTCTCCAGGGGATTGCAGACGGCCACGGGCACGATAACCGGCTTTGGGAGACTTGCAGTAGAAGCCTCGAACTTGAGGACATTCTCCTGAGAGAAGTTATTACCAGCGGTCACCTCCCCAGGCTTTGGATTTATCCAGACCTTTATGACCGTGGGAAGGCCCACCGCCGGGACCCAGTTGAGGTAGGTATCCGCGTAGCCGTTGGCGTTGATGGAAGGCAGAACCTTGGTCTGGATGGGAGCCCAGTTGCCGTTGTCCCCGATATTTGGCGGCTCCACCGTGTAAAAGGTCACCCTGACATCTTTGGCCCCCACCAGGCCATCGCAGTGAACACTAGCCCAGATGTGGTTGATCTCCAGGGGCTTTGGCTTGTCTCCATTGACTGTAGGCCTGCCATACCCATCCAGGGGCTCGTCATACTCCCCAAAGGGCATCCGGGGTCTATCCAGATATCCGGGCACTCCCAGTTCTCATTCCAGGGCTCTATGCGCAGGTCAAAGGCGCCATTGAGATCCTCTGGATCTCCTATGGCCCACTATACCCTTACCCTGCTACACCATGGGCCTCTCCTGCACCATGTCATCCATGACGGTGATCTTAATGGATCTCTCTGGATCGGTGACTGTGGCGCCCGCGTTCAGGACGTGATGGCCATGCATAAGGGTGATGAACCTTATCTGCTGGTTTATGTTCATGGTGCCGGCCAGGAC
>CAZKWM010000051.1:8880-12271 GCA_964556405.1 uncultured Methanotrichaceae archaeon
GCATAAGGGTGATGAACCTTATCTGCTGGTTTATGTTCATGGTGCCGGCCAGGACCTTGGTGACCACCACCCCTACCCTGAGCAGGGGATGATTTACCCAGGGGCAGGAAATCGTCGAAGATCTGGTCGGTGGGACCCGGCCTCTGGCGGACCTCGATTTAATAATATAGGCCCTGGGTGACCTCTATCTTTATGAGGTGATATCGGCCATCGCCGCTGTTCTCATCCAGGCCATGGGCTATTACCTCATAATCCCGGCAGAAGGCATTTCTATCCCAGGAGAGGCACAGTATATTCTCAGGGTGGTACCAGCCCAGCTGGTCCATGTAGTATCCCGAGAAGAGAGGGTGGCGGTCGTACCTTCCCATCATATCGAAATCCTGGGCCGTAGCCGCTGAGATGTCCACCAGGTCCGTAGAGTAAACGTCCTCCGACAGAACCGCTGCCGTTGGAGGAGCCCAGAGGGCTTTTGGCCTCGATACCAGGCCATGGCCCAACTCATGGGCGAACCTTCCCCAGTTGGCCGACTCCTAGATGGCTATCAGATTGATCTCGTGGCTGGCCACTATGTCGATGTGCTTGCCGCCCAGGTAGTACTGGAAGGCCTGACAGAACCAGCCGCCTCTACCCCGAACGAAGGAGCCGTTGAGATTTACAATGGCTGTCACTATGAAGTAGCTGTTAATGTCAAGGCCCTCATCCACTGAGGCCTGAGCAGCCTCGGCCATGAGGCGGTCCAGGGAGGTGACTACGATATCCTCGTACTTCAGGTTGATGTAGTCGGTGAGGGTTCCACTCAGCTCGTGCCAGTCCTTGGTGATGTCAACGTCGATCTTGAGGCGTCCGTAGATTGCCTGGTCGTAGAACTCCTCCAGATCCTCTTTGGTCCTCAGGATATCCTTCCTGGCTCCCTCCTTGTTCTTGGGAGGCCTGTCGGAAGGGTAGACCCGCATGAAAAGGACCCTCATGATCCCTTTCTCAGAGACGCCCGGCCCTACGAGCTCGCAGCCTGTAAAGATGACGGGAGGGCCGTCTATCTCAGGATTTGGCTGCTCCGTCACCTGAAAATCGTAAGGTGCTACAGCCCGTTTTTCGCCAATGCTGACCTCCACCGGGCCTGTGGTTACCCTGGAGTCAGTGACCACCATGAGGCGGTCTCCTGTCCTGCCTCCACCACAATTGCAGGCTTACCTCCTATGGTGAACCTCGTTGGCCTCCCTGATGGCTGAGAAATTTTTGCCCTCGATTTCCAGGATGGTTCCAGGGTAGCCTTTGCGAGGCAAGAAGCTAGTGATGGAGGAGCCTTTAAGTAAGGGCACGGCCTTGTCGAGATACTTCTTAAGCTCCTCGGGCTTGTCTACCATCTTCAGTATCTTATCCTTCACCTGGGTCAGAGTCGCCTTTTAAGCCATGGCTCACCTGGAGATACAACGTAAAGTTTTTCAATACTTTAGCGCCATTGACTATAAGCCTTTGGAACTCCTCTTCAGCCTGAAGTCGAACTTCTGCTCTTGATAACGGGGCTGGGGAGACAACTTATCAAAGAAATTAAGAATGAAAAGTTTTAATCGTTTGTCAAATAAAGCCTGCAATAAATATTTATTTCACCATACGCCAATAAGACGCCTTGGAGTTTCCATCGTAGGTGTGTGCCTCCTGTCCCAGGACGGGTCTCAGGTAGAGGTCTTTCCCTATAATGATCTGGCAACCCTTCCTATAGAATAGGTCAAACACAAGGATGGAAGAAGGCTCAGAGTTAAGATCTACCTTCCAGGAAGGCCTCCGCATTTGAGGATCTGGAAAGCCCACGTAGGTCCGTTAACCTTTACCTCCTCGATTGGTTTTCTTTACTGCGCCGAGGTACCTGCGAACCGGCCGACGGGAGACTTCACGCCTCGCATAGTGCCCTATCATCCCCAGGCCTTCATTCCCATGGAAGATGCTCACATACTATGGTTGCGCTAAGGCTTTTGGGCTTTTTCTTTTTTGTTATTCTATTTATAATTGCTTTGACTTTTAATACCGACCTCTATCGATTCCATGGCACATATACCGAGGGCATGTGTTTGTCGGCGACCACTTTATCTTCGATTCAGGAAGGTAAAACTCGGCCACCACCGGGGCGTGGTCCGACTCAGGATAGAAGATCCTTTGGGTAAAGACTGTGGACTCGCCATGTAAAAGCTCATTATGGACCTGGGAGCCCGTGAAGTAGGCCAAAAGGGTCCTGGAGATGAGGATGTGGTCGAGCATCTTTCCTTTGCCATTGTGGAGGAAGGAGTACCTAGCAGGGCCAGGAACGTTCCTTTCCGCGGGAACAAGGACTCTCATGGCCAGATCCAGGTTTCCTGTGTTCTCGATATCTCCCCTTATGGCCTCCAGGGCAACCTCGTCGAACTCCTCATTGAAATCACCGCAGACCGCTATGAGAGCGCATAGGTCCTTGTCGAACAGGCCGTCTACCAGCATCCTGGTCTCCAGGGCCTGGCCTATCCGCTTCATGGATGAGATGAAGACCCCTTCGGCCCAGCCCGAGGCCGTTCTCCAGGCGGTATCATTGACCCTGTGGCCGGAGATGTTGCTGGGCCTTTTGGACTTGAGGTGAAGGTTTATGACGTCCATGATAAGGCTGCCGGGCAGCTTTATCTTGGCGTGGAGGATGGGCCTCTCCCAGGTGATCTCTTTAGCCCCCAGCTCCTTGGGCTCAGCTGTGACCTTCTGGTACTTGGGGGCCGGGGCGAAAAGGTGAGTGTACTGGTGGTGCTCTACGATACCATACCTGCTTAATATCACCAGGTTCCTGTTCTCATAGGCGTCGCCTCTACTTCCGAAGGTGGTGTAGACCCTGTGGAAACCTTCGTAGGGCGTGCACTCTAAAAGCTTGTTTAAGGCCAGGAGGCGCATCTGGCCATGCTCCTTCTGGCCACAGACCTCCTGGAGGCAAAGGATATCGGCGTTGAGGCGGATGAGCTGGGGACGGAGGACAGGGATACGCTCTTCCAGGGATGGGATTCGATCCCTGCGGTCGTCTAAGTTGAGCATGTTGAAGGTAGCTATGCGAAGTTTGGTGGCCATGAGATCTCGCCTAAGCAAGGGATTGAAGTTTCTGGGATTTATATTTACGGTCAGACATGGATTATCCTTCGAGCATACATCACTATTTTGATGAGATTTGAGAATATAGGGGAAAGAGTAGGAGCCTCTTTTTTCTAAAGTGGTAAACGTCACTCTCTGTCATCAATGTGAGCACAGCTCACGGAGGCCAAGGGCTTAGTACTCAAAGCTGCTCAACCGCAGCTGGTACAGTTTTAGGCTCTGTACGGAATACTAGGATCACTATAAGCACGCCCAAGATTCCAGCTATTACGTTGGATCTAATAGAGATTCCTGA
>CAZKWM010000052.1:0-12222 GCA_964556405.1 uncultured Methanotrichaceae archaeon
CTCGGTCCTCTTCGATTTGGTTAGAGATCTTAACCGGTATATAGGAGATGAAAAAACCTCCAAGAACGTTCTGTCCCAGGCCTTGAATCTGTTTGCTGAACTTGGAGGTATCCTAGGGCTGGAATTCAAAGCACAAGCTTCGGGGAAAGTGGGCCTAACGGATGATCTAGTAGAGCTTATTATGGAAATTAGACAGAAGCTTAGAGAGAGGAAGGATTGGACGCTTTCGGATGAGATCCGGGACCGGCTCAGGGATCTGAAGTTGATCGTAGAGGATAAAAAGGTGAATTAGGGTCTCTACCTTCCAACTCGCCCTTCTACCTTTAATTTGTCACAATATTATTTTCACCCTAGCTGTCTTGAGTTCTAAATTTGCCCTTTCGTCTAACCGCTTTGTAAATCTCCATAGTCCAGAATCTGTGCACCCAGGGTTCCCAAGAAGAGAAAGGGATTTTTAAGAGGTCCATGGCGGAAGCTGAAGGCAGAGCGGAGCTCAGAGCGCGCGTTGAAGACCTGAAGGTTCTCAAAGAGCACCATCAGTAGGAGAGTGCTATTTCTGGCCTCGCCCAGGCTCCATCCCCTGCCCAGGAGCCAGTAATAGGTGATGAAGGTTAGACTGCCGATGACTGCTGCCGAGAGCTGGACCCTCTCCTGCATAATCCTGTCGAAGATGGGCTCCCTGGTCGGGCGCGGCCTTTGCTTCATCCCATCTCCCTCAGCAAGCTCAAAGGACAGGGCCTTATCCTGTGTTCTATTGGTAACCAGGTTGAGCCAGAGGAGCTAGTACCGCAATCAAAGGCAGAGGAACGTTGATAAAGAGTGCCAGAAGGAAGAAAACAACCTCTGCTGCTCCTGCAGACATCAGAAGAAATATCACCTTTTGGACGTTGCTGTAGACGATGTGGCCCTCTTCCACCCCCTGCTATGATGGATGTAAAGTTGTCGTCGGTGATGATGAGCTCGGCGCTCTCTCTGGCGATGTCCGTTCCGCCTTTGCCCATGTCCACGCCCACATGGGCGGCCTTGAGGGCAGGGGCATCGTTGGCGCCATCACCCATGACTGTAACGGTATAGTCCTGGCGGACCAGGGATGTCACTATCTGCAGCTTCTGCCTGGGCTCCATCCTGGCAAAGACCTTGCCTTTGGAGGCCAGGGCATCCAGGGCCCCCGGCCCCTCTATCCTATGCTTTCCTGAGGTTGGACTCAGTGATGACTTGATCCATACACTCAGCCATACCAAGCTCTCTGGCGATGGCCTGGGCTGTATTCGGATGGTCTTCTGTGACCATGGCAACCTGGACGCCGGCCTTTCTGCAGGAATCCACAGCCGACTTGGACTCAGGGCAGAGGGGACCTATCATCCCTATCAGGCCCAGGAAGGTGAGGCCTTGGTGATGCTCCTCAGAGATCTCCTCGGGCGGAAGGTCAATAGTGCCTAAAGCCACAGCCAGGATGCAGTAGCCACCATTGGCCAATTCCTCAGTCTGTCTTTCCACAGGCTCGGCATCCGGGGGCACATCCCCTTCTGGCCCTGCCATGGATTTGCGCGCTCTCAGGATCTTTTCCGAAGCACCTTTGACAAAGGCCTGGATCTCATTTTTCGATTTGTGGAAGGACGCTGAAAACTGGCGCTCCGATTCAAAGAGGATCTGGGATACCTGTGGGTGATTGACCAGGGCATCGGGCCTATTGACGCCCGAATACGATCCGCCAGAGGTGTCTTTTCATCCAGGATCGCCGAAGAGTCCTTGCTCATCGGGACGGACTCGCCAGTAAGCAGGGACTCATCTATGACCAGGCTCTGGTCCGAGATCAGCCTGATGTCCGCCGGGATTTTGCTCCCCTCTTCCAACAGGATAAGATCACCAAGGACCAGCCCCTCGGAGTCCAAGTCTATCGCATCGTCGTCGCGAATCACTTGGGCTCTGGCCTTAACCAGGCCCTGAAGATGCCTTCGGAGGCCTCCTCAAGGAAGAAAGAGATAGACCGCAGCCAGCAAAAGGACGTAGATCACCGGACTTAAGAACTGACATAGGAATATGAGGGGGATTCCTAGAGGAGCGGGCCTTGGCAGGGCGTTCCTCCCAAATCGAGAGAGGCGTGATGCTACCTCTGAACTTCTCAGGCCGTAGATAGGAGCGTCGAAGGCTTCCAATGTTTCTTCAATACATAGGGCTTGGGGATAAGAGGGCATCTTGAGCAACACCTTTAGATTGCAGAAAACTCGGCTATCCAGCCATAATATGGGGATGATTCATCTTAACTTTTTGCCAATTCTATGGCATGATAACTGCTTGTTAGGCTATATCCTAGGGCAAAATGGCCTAAAAAAAATCCGTATTGACGCTCCTCGTTCGTATTTATATAAAACAAGTTGATGGCCTATGTCAGAGTTTTGTATCGGCAATGGGCAGAAATTTTTGTATCAGGCCAAGGTCAAAGCTCTATCAAGATCTGTTATTATATCCTCTACATCCTCTATCCCCACCGAGATCCTAATCATATCATCGCTGATTCCCAATCTCTCCCTGACCTCCCTGGGCACCACCGCATGGGTCATAGATGCCGGATGCTGTATCAGGGTATCCACGCTGCCGAGGCTCACCGCTAGGGAGCAAAGCTCTACCCCATCCATGAACTTCATGCCCGCCCCACGCCCACCCTTAACGCCGAAGGATAGCATGCCGCTGTAGCCACTCATCTGTTTTTTAGCTAGGTCGTGCTGAGGGTGACTTTCCAGGCCGGGATAAAGCACCCATCCAACCTTAGGGTGCGACTCCAGGAACTTTGCCACCTGGAGAGCGTTGTAAGCATGACGCTTCTATCCTAACGTGGAGGGTTTTAAGCCCCCTAATGGCTAGGAAGGCCTCGTGGGTCCCCATGGTTCCACCGGTCAGGGCTTCGGTCCTGGATACATCCCTAATGAGGTCCTTTCTTCCAATGGCCACTCCACCCAGGAGATCACCGTGGCCGCCTATGTACTTAGTGCAGCTATGGACGACGATGTCAGCTCCAAGTTCTAGAGGCATCTGGAAGTAAGGTGAGGCAAATGTGTTATCCACAACAGTTACGGCTTTTGCATCTCTGGCGATCTCTGAAACGGCCCTCAAGTCGGTGATCTTCATGGTTGGGTTGGCTGGGGTCTCTATAAAAATCATCTTGGCACCCCTGCCAAGGCCCTCCTGGATCTCTTCCAGGTTTGAGGTATCCACAAAATCAGTCTCTATGCCGAACCTGGGGAGGATGCGGGTGAAGAGAGCATGGGTTCCCCCGTAAACCACGTCGGTGCAAAGAATTCTGTCCCCTTTATTGAGCAAAGCCAGGGAAACGGCTGCCTCTGCCGCCATGCCCGAGGCAAAGGATTGACCTGCCTCAGCGCTCTCTAGGGAGATCATCTTCTCCACGAAGGCCAGGTGGGTCGGGGTATTGGGATAGCTCCTGGAGTACATGTAGCCCTGCTTCTTTCCCGAGAAGACCTCCTAGGCCTCCATGGGCGCCCTCGAAGATGAAGGTCGATGTATGATAGATGGGGATGGCGTGGGCGCCATGGGGATAATCGCTCTCTTCGGCGTGGATACACCGGGTGCCAAAGCTCCTTTGGTCCATGCTCCTCTGGTCCATAGTTCACCTTGGATTAGACTTCGGGGCGTCTACGATATACAATTTGGCTTTGAGGTAGAGCCCTGATCACCTCAGACGTGATACAATACTTTTAAGATAACCCTAACCTATCTGGGCCAGGAGGCGAAGATATTGCTGGAGAAGCTTAAGAGATCCCTGCTGGAGGCCCCGGTTTTCAAGAGGGGCGATTACAACTACTTCATTCACCCAATCACCGATGGCGTTCCCCACATAAATCCCGACCTGGTGAGAGAGGTGGCTGGGCATATCATAAGGACCGCCGATCTGGAGGTGGATAAAATCGTCACAGTGGAGGCCATGGGAATACCCATAGGCATGGCCCTCTCCCTTATGACCGATCTGCCCATGGTGATAATTCGCAAGAGGAAGTACAGCCTGCCTGGAGAGATCGAACTCTCCCAAAAGACCGGGTATTCTAAGGGCCAGCTCTTCATCAATGATATAAAGTCTGGGGATAGGATCATAGTCATCGATGATGTGATAAGCACCGGCGGCACCATGATGTCAACCCTGGGCGGCCTTAAGGCTGCCGGAGCCGAGGTCAAGGATATAGTTATAGTGATTGAGAGAGGAGAGGGCGCAGATAAGCTCAGAAGGCAGGGCATCGGCATCAAGACCATGGTGAAGGTGGACGTGAATGAGAAGAGGGTCACCAGCGTCTGCGAGGTAGAGAACTGATCATATTATGAGCGATGATTTGGCTGTCGATCTTCGAGATGAAACTCTAAAGTGGTTGGAGAGGGCTAGGGATCTCTATGCCAAATGCCAGGGAGACGAGGAGTACGTGGAGAACATCTCGGCCTATATCTCCGACTCCAGGTACTTTTTAGAGAAAGGAGATCTCATTAGGGCCTTTGAGGCAGTGACCTGGGCCTGGGCCTGGATGGAGATCGGCTTGAATAAGGGGTTTATATATCGCACGGGTTCTTGATGTTTTGATAAGGATTCAATCCAGGTACCACGTCCCGAAGCATACCTTGCCATTTAGGGAGGGGTGGCCACATGCGGTTTAATTTGACCCCCGCGAGCCCATTTGAATTGGCCATGCGTGAAATTTCGGGACATTATCATTCGTTATGCTCTAGCTCTTTTGCCTTAGTAAAAGCATCATTTGCCTCGGAAGTACGACCCAGTTCAGTTAATATCTTCCATTTAGCAATCCAAGCATCGCTTTGCTGAAGGAGCTTATGGCGTTTTCATATCTATCCAAGGAATACGCAGGCTACATCCTTTTAACATCCAGGTCTCGGCGTTCTTTGGATCTATATCAGTGGCTTTATTATAGGCTGAAGAGCTTCTCTATAAGAACGCAATCCTTTTTGTGATGGTTCCTGTCCCTTTTTAAGTCAATAATCTGTGGTATTATCGTCTGCCAATGCGATTGTACAAAGGGCAAAGAGAGTTAAAAACGCAAGAGCAAATTTGGCTCTAGCTTTAAGTCCTCCTGCTATATTTGATACAATTATTAGTTTCATCACATCCTCCATCTTATCTCAGCCGAACTATTTATCTGCTGTTCTTACGGCATTTGACGAGGTAAGACCTAAATGGGATATAGATTTTTCGGTTTGAGCTATTTTCGAGCCTACCCTAAAACTATAAATCATAGTATTTAGGACTTATGCAATTGAACGTGCATTCAAAAACAGGTCAATTTGCGAAGGTTTCTTTGGTGCACTAACTAATTGGTTTGGGGAAGATGCGCCATGCTTCCTTGGTAATACTACTATAACCAGAATTGGTTTAAGAATTGTGGCTTATGCATTGAGAATACTACCACGGTTTTATATAAATTCATTAACGTGATGGACACGCTCCAGAGATCGATCCTATATTTAATAATATTAGATTCTAAATTAGAGCCTTTCTAAAAACCACCTTCTATTTATAAAATAGAATCGTATAGGAACATGTTCCGGGCTATTTAACTATCAAAAAAGTAGGCTTTTAAGAATGCTCATTAGAATGGTATTAAATGATGAAATTGATTAAATTTACTCTTGTTTCCTTTGGTGTTTTCCTGTATTGCTTTTATGAGTGCATTTTCCTTGCACACAAAACCTAAATAGCCCCTTAGCAGATGAGAGCCCTTGTTTTTCGGAGGATATAGGTGTGATCTCAGAGGTCGAAGGACAGTACAAGGCACAGGATGTAGAGAAGCAGGTCAGGGAGTTCTGGCAGAGTGCAGACGTCTATAACAAGGTCAGGGCCCAGAGAAAAGGCGGAAAGAAGTTCTACTTCGTCGATGGTCCGCCTTATACCACCGGCAACATCCACATGGGAACTGCCTGGAACAAGGTCATCAAAGATTCCATCCTCCGCTATAGGTCCATGAACGGCTTCCATGTCAAGGACACGCCGGGATGGGACATGCACGGCCTGCCCATTGAGGTCAAAGTCGAGGAGTCATTCGGCTTCAAGAACAAGAAGGACATAGAGGAGTATGGGGTCGCTAAGTTCATCGACCGCTGCAAGGAGTTCGCCCTGAGGCAAAAGGACGATATGACCAATCAGTTCAAGGCCCTGGGGGCCTGGATGGATTGGAAGGACCCCTACATGACCCTCAAGAACGAGTACATAGAGGCTGCCTGGTGGGCCTTGAAGAGGGCCAATGAGCGCGGCCTCCTGGAGAAGGGCTTAAGGGTCGTCAACTGGTGCCCCAGGTGCGAGACTGCGATCGCCGATGCTGAGGTCGAGTACTGGGACGAGACCGATTCTTCGATCTATGTTAAATTCCCCGTCGAGGAGGAGACCAACACCTACATCATCATATGGACCACTACCCCCTGGACTATACCCGCCAACGTGGGAGTGGCAGTGAACCCGACCTTTGAGTACTCCAAGGTCCAGGCCATAAAAGGCGATGGCCACGTCGATATTCTCATCATGGCCTCGGACCTCGTTGAGTCCGTCCTGAGGGAGGGCAGGTATAAGGACTACGAGGTTGTAGGAAAGCTCTCAGCTGAAGAAATGAAGGGGCTCAGGTACAGGCATCCTCTGGTAGATCTGGTTCCAAGACAGTCCAGGATACGGCACGGCGTTTATACTGCTGATTTCGTCACTGCCGAGAACACCGGCTGCGTCCACATAGCTCCCGGTCACGGTCTCGAAGATTTCGAGCTTGGCATGGACAATCAGATGGATATCTTCTGCCCCGTGGGAGAGAACGGACGCTACACCGACGAAGCAGGAGAGAAGTATGAGGGCAAGTACGTCAAGGAAGCTGATGGCGAAGTAATTTTAGATCTGGCCGAGAGGGGCCTCCTATTGGCCAACGGCAAGATCACCCACAGGTATGGACACTGCTGGAGGTGCAAGACCCCTATCATCTACATAGCCACGAGTCAGTGGTTCCTCAAGATCTCAGATTTGAGGCAGCAGATGTTGGATGAAGTGGCCAAGGTCACCTGGTATCCCGAGTGGGCAGGATCTGCCAGATTCAGCGACTGGATCTCCGGCGCCAGAGACTGGTGCATCTCCAGACAGAGGTACTGGGGTATCCCCCTGCCTATATGGATCTGCAATGCCTGCGGCAAGAAGGAAGTCATTGGAACCCAGGCCGAGCTAGAAGAGAAGAGCGGCGTCAAGGTGCCTGACCTTCACAGGCCTGATGTAGATAGCATCCTCATAGATTGCCCATGTGGAGGCAAAATGAAGCGATCGCCCGACGTCTTCGATGTCTGGTTCGATAGCGCCGTTGCCTCCTGGGCTACCCTGCACTTCCCGAGAGTTAAGGAGTCATTTGATGAGTGGTGGCCGGCAGACTTCATTACAGAAGGCCACGATCAGACCCGTGGCTGGTTCTACTCTCAGCTGGGTGCCAGCATGGTCTCCTTCGGAAGGGCTCCCTACAAGAGCGTCCTCATGCACGGCTTCACCTTGGATGAGCAGGGAAGGAAGATGTCCAAGAGCATAGGAAACGTGGTCAATCCCGGAGAGGTTATAGATAAGTTCGGAGCCGATACCCTGAGGCTTTACGTCCTGGGAGCCAATGCACCATGGGAAGACCTTCATTTCGGCTGGGAGGCCGTGGAGAACGTTCACAGGATGCTCAACATATTCTGGAATGCCTACCGTTTCCCCTTGCCCTACATGGTCTTGGATAACTTCGATGCCTCCAAGGCGGGCCTTTCCAATTACAAGGATCGCCTCAGGTCCGAAGACCGCTGGATTCTCTCCAGGGTAAACACTCTGGTGGAAGAAGTAAACAAGAGCATGGAAAGCTACGAGCTGCAGAGGATTGTCCGGGCCATCAACGAGTTCGTCCGGGAGGATTTATCCAGGTGGTACATACAGCTGGTGAGGCCCAGGACCTGGATAGAGCAGGACAACCCTGATAAGTTAGCGGCCTATGCCACCATCTACGAGGTCATGGTGACCCTCTGCAAGGTCACGGCTCCCTTTATACCCTTCCTCTCGGAGATGATTTATCAGAACATGGTCAGAGGTCTCAACCCCTCGGCCCCCGAATCGGTCCACATGTGCGACTGGCCTAAGGCCCGCCAGGACCTCATAGACAAGAAGCTAGAGAAGAGCATGGCCCTGGTCAGGGAGATCTCTGAAGCTGCTTCCAACGCCCGCCAGAAGGCCGGAAGGAAGCTTCGCTGGCCCGTCTCTGAGATCATAGTGGCTCCTGCTGCAGGAGCTGAGGTAAACCTGGAAGGACTCTTAAACGTCTTAAAGAGCCAGACCAACTCCAAGGGTATCACCGCCCTGGCGCCAGGAAAAAAGCCTCATATGAACCTGGAGGTCATACCCGTGCCCAAGGCCATAGGTCCCGCCTTCAAGGGCGATGCAGGAAAGGTCATAGGAGCTTTGAAGGGCGTAAACCCAGCCGAGGCCGCCGAGATAAAGGAGCAGCTGGATGCCTCAGGCAAGGCTCGGGCTAAAGGCTTCGAGATCACAGACGATATGGTAACTTTCAAGGAGACTCCGCCGGAAAACCTTTCAAGCGCTAACTTCTCTCAGGGCACCATCTACGTCAATACGGCCCTGACCCCCGAGCTCGAGGCCGAGGGCTATTCCAGAGAAGTAATCAGAAGGATACAGGACATGAGGAAGGAGATGGATCTCAATGTCGAGGATCAGATAAAAGTCGGAGTCTCGGTAGATAAAGAGAATGCCCTAAAGCTTCTTCAGGGGCGGAAGGATTATATAGCAAATGAGGTCAGGGCTTCCATTCTGGATATGGGCAAAGACGTAACCATTCAGGGCAAGCTTATCAAGGACTGGACCATAGAGGATCTCAAAGTGAAGATTGGCGTGGAGATCGCCTGAAAAGGCAGCTCCATCGTCGGAGTTTTATAAGATGAGCGTGGAATATAATGCTATGGAGGCGCCAGTTCCAGTCAAGGTCAGAGGAGTTTACATTACAGAGGGCACAGGCAGATCTCCAGCGCCTGTAGTGCTCTTGGAGGATGAAGAATCCAGGGTTGTGCCTATCTTTGTGGGCCTCGCTGAGGCTATATCCATCTACCATGCCCTGGTTGGCGAGATGACCCCCAGGCCTATGACCCACGATCTCTTTATCAATGTCCTGGAGAACCTCAAGGCCACGGTGATGAGGGTTCTCATCGATGACCTGGATGGAGGCATCTATTATGCCCGGCTATCCATCAAGAGGGAATTAGAGGAGAACGATATAGATGCACGACCAAGCGATTGTCTGGCCCTGGCCTTGAGGGCAAAGGCACCTATAGAGATCCAGGAAAAGGTGATCCAGGAGTCGAGCATAAGCAAGAGCGATATGGAGAAGCTGGTGAGCCTGGAGAACTTTTTACAGTAGTTTTCTCTTGATTTCAAGGCGCATATCTGCGTTTTTTACATATTACCTCTTTTAGTTCAGCCTTTCAATCTCAGGTTGTTGCGTTGCATAATTATGCTACGGCACTATGTCCGTAATAATACTTCTGTTAAGGTATTCAGTTTATCTAAGCGCCGATTATTATAGTACATAGGATGAATAATCTAACATCTAACAATTTCAGAGATCATACCTTCGATCTTCGATAGAAGAAGCTCTAACCGTTTCACCAAAAATTCGTTTGATAGCGGAGAAGTAGGCTTCGACTGTCCATCGTCTTCCATACTGATGCATTTGGCACCAACTGTTATATCAGCTGAGATCATATAGCTCTGGAAGCTAATAACAATTGCCTTATAGTCAGGCGTGGTTATTATTGAACTGGCTTTACTTAGAGCAAGGGTATAGATAGGAAATGGGAGAGGAAGTATAAGCGGAATTGAGGGGGAAAATTATAAGCAAATTGAGCGAAACTGCAGAGGAACCCTAGGAGTTCAAGGCCTTGAAGATCCTCCTCATGGGCAACCCCAACGTAGGCAAGAGCATCATCTTCTCCAGGCTGACTGGGGTAGAAGTGATCTCCCTCAACTACCCCGGCACCACGGTTGAGTACACCGCAGGCACCATGAGGTGCCGGGCCCAGGAGTTCGAGGTAGTGGATACACCAGGGGTTTACTCTCTGGAGGCGAACTCCGAGGCAGAGGAGGCCACCAGGGATATCTTCGACCAGGGTGCCGATGTAATAATCGATGTCGTAGATGCCACCAACCTGGAGCGAAACCTAAACCTCACCCTCCAGATCCTGGAGAGAGGCCTTCCAACAATGATAGCCCTGAACCTCTGGGACGTGGCGGAGCACAAGGGCATTCTCATCGATGCCAAAGCCCTGGAGGAAGAGTTGGGCGTCGAGGTAATACCTACCGTGGCCGTCAGCGGCGAGGGCATCAGGGAATTGGTAGAGGCCATCCCTAGGGCAATAAAGCCAAAGCCCATCCATTTTGAATCCTCGGATCAGAGGTGGGCCAGGATCGGTGAGATCTCAGAGATGGTTCAGAAGGTCCAGCACAGGCATCCCTCAGTCCTTGAAAGGCTCGAAGATATATCCATCAGTCCCCTGACTGGAATTCCCATAGCCATCCTGGTCCTCTATCTATCCTTTAGTCTGATAGTCGAGGTGGGAGAGTTCATCATATCCAAGGTAACCGATCCCATCTTCACGATCTACTCAGGCATTGTGACCTCGGCTGTCGAAGCCCATACATCCGGAATTCTCAGGGATATCTTGGTAGGGACCTCTCCCGAGCTTCTGAGATCCTTCGGTATCCTAACCACAGGGCTGTATATTCCCTTGGGAGTAGTCCTTCCCTTCCTGGTGCCCTTCTACCTGGTCCTGGGATTCCTGGAAGATCTGGGCTACGTCCCAAGGCTTTCCGTTGTCGTGGATGCTCTCATGCACAGGGTTGGTCTTCACGGCTCTGCGGTGATGCCCTGCGTCCTTGGCCTGGGATGCAGCGTCCCTGCTGTCATAGCCGCGGGCACCTTAAGGTCCCCTAAACAAAGGTTCATCGCCATTACCCTCATGACCATGTCCTTGCCCTGTGCCTCCCAGAGCGCCATGATCTTCGGCATCCTTGGGCAGTACGGCGTGAAGTACATCATCATGGTTTACGTAACTCTTCTTCTGGTCTTCGTGATCTCGGGCACAATCCTCCACAAGGCGGTGGGAGGAGAGTCCCACGAGATCTTCATGGAGATCCCGCCTTATCGGTGGCCTAATTTTAGATCCCTTTTAAAGAAGACCGTTATAAGGACTAGGGACTTTCTGAAAGAGGCGGTGCCTTACATTGCTTTGGGCATGCTAGCCATGAATATTTTTTACCTCTCAGGCCTTATGCACCTGGTAGGCTTAGCCTTAAGACCCCTGGTATCGGGTCTCCTCGGCCTTCCGGCAGATGCCGCCACTGCCCTAATCATAGGCTTTCTGAGAAAGGATATAGGGATTGGCATGTTTGTCCCCTTGTGGATGACCCCCGAGCAGCTCGTCATATCCTCGGTGGTCCTGGCCATGTACTTCCCCTGCGTGGCTACCTTCACCGTGATGCTCAAGGAGCTAGGCCTGGTGGGCACGGCCAAGTCCGTAGCTTTGAGGCTTGTAGCAGCCCTCGTAGTTGGATCGATCTTGAGAGTGATCCTGATTTAAAGGATGGATCGGAACATGGGCATCAAGGAGAGGGAATTGCCTGGAGGATTTTCCTGAGTGAGCATTGAGGTTATTCTGAATCGATCCTATAGATTTATCACCAGTATATTATGAGGGCAATTTTTCCATTAAAATCTATATAGTCTACTTTAGTCCTACGTTCTCTAACACAGGTCATTCTCTTACCTTCTTTAAGATTAAAAGCGATAAAGATGGAACAAATACCATTGCGCTGATATTCGTAATCTTCTTTTTTTAGGCGTTCCAGGCTTCATAGGTATGGGTACCAGGATATCTCACCAATCAGCTGACAAGGTCTTTCATCAGAGCAGATTAAGGGACGTTTTAGATCATATTGTTGCTCATATTGGTCCAATACATCTTCCATATGCCATATGAAATCGCTTGTTATCTTACATATACACCATCGAGTCTTCATCCAGGGCTTGATCTCCCTTTTTTGAGATCGAGCCCCTTTCAAAACTATTTATACTACCCATGGGAATTATCTATTGAAGAGATAGCATGAAGTTCTCAGATTTATCAGAGAGGCAGTGGGAATACATTAAGTGTTTC
>CAZKWM010000053.1:0-9921 GCA_964556405.1 uncultured Methanotrichaceae archaeon
CTCAGAGACGTGATCATGCGTCTTGGAGCTTCGGACAGCTCAGAGAGTTTCTGACATATAAGGCAGTCATAGCCGGTGTGCCGCTGGTTTTTGTGAATCCTGCCTATACATCTCAGGAATGTCCTATCTGCCATTGTATATCCCGATCTAACCGTCCTACTAGGGACGAGTTTGCCTGTACCTGCTGTGGGTTCTCTGGCCACGCAGATACGGTCGCAGCTCTGAACATCAGAGCTAGGGTAGCTGTCAACCTGCCTATTGTGTCGAGATTCGTTGCTCCGGTGCAAGCCCCGTCCTTTAGGGAGGGGTAGTTGACCTATAATATAACAAATGTGTTTATCACTTGAGTTGAGGCCGAGAGGCGGAAGCTACATCTTCGATTGGCGATAATAAGTACCTTGGGTTCTATATGGTCGAGATCGGCAGGGTCAGGAAGAATGAGACCATGGAGATCGTGGTGGAGAAGAGCGAGTAGAAGGGATCGGTGGGAATCAACGTCCGGGAGTATGTGACCTCCGACAGATATACCGGCTGGTCCAAGAGCTGCCTCAGAATCCCGGCTGATATGTGGAAGGAGCTCAAAGCGATACTGGATAAGGTGGACAGTGCCTGAAAACATCGACCGCCGGAAGGAAGAAGGCCAAAGGGCTGATGGCCAGGAAGCAACCATCTCAAGTACTGCACCAAATACTGCTCCGGAGAATGGTGGCGTTAAAGGTCATGAGAAGGGAGACCGCTGGAAGTTCGAGGAGGATTACAAGAATTGGATAGTTGCCATGGCCAGGGAGGCCTCACGAAGACTCGGGCTCCTGCGCCACTCGGAGCGCGATAGGGTAGCCAGGCTCTACAGGGATTATAGGGACCCGAGGGTCGTGCTTCGCCCTCTGTCGGGCACGGAAAGGTTCAGGCGCCTGGTGGGAGATAGGGGCTCATCTTACATCCTGGCGGAGAGCGATGCCATAACCTTCGCCCCCTCCATGTACTCTTCGTCTCCGGGGGTGCTCGACTTTGCCGTGGCAATGAACAGGAGATTCTACTACCAAGGCCTGTGGTTTCCTATCATCGCCTTCAACTCCTCTTACGTAAGCTCTGTCGATGATCGTCTCCTCCAGTTCACCCTGGAGCACGAATTCGAGATGAGCCGCATATACCAGGAGATCTCCCTGAATCTAAGGGCCCTTTCCGAGGGTGAGAAGAAGACGGTGGTGGACTCGGCCCAGAAGGCTTCCCAGGATAGGCTCAGCATCACCCTTGAGGAGGTAGTGGAGGACGAGAAAGCCATGATAAAGGCGTCTTTCGCCAGCCCCGTGATACCCAAGCCCTATGCTGAGACTGCCATGCTCCTCTTCCTGAAGGATCATTATCCCAAACTGAAAGGCATTGGAGTCCAGAGCAAGAGCCCGCAGGAGGAAGCCTTTGGAAAGGAGCTTTACGGTGATTACGAGGGCTGGGCGGATTTCTCCATCAAGGCCTACCGGCTCTTCGTCCAGGAGGTTTTATCGGGGCTCAGAGACGCCGACATCGGCTACATCTAAGCCCGTCGGCCAGTGAAAGTATTTATATAGTGACTACCATGCCTACTTAGTTATCACATTTACCAAGGAGATTTCAAAATTGCCCAAGCCGGAAGTCAATATAGGCATGGTCGGCCATGTGGATCACGGCAAGACCACCCTGGTAAGGTCGCTATCAGGAGTCTGGACCGACCAGCACAGCGAGGAGATCAAGAGAGGCATCTCTATACGCTTAGGTTATGCTGACGCGACCTTCAGAAAGTGCCCCAGCTGCGCTGAGCCTGACTGCTATACCGTCGAGGCTAAGTGCCCCCACTGTGAGGCTGAAACCCATGCTTTAAGGACAGTATCCTTCGTGGACTCCCCCGGTCACGAGACCCTCATGGCCACCATGCTCTGCGGCGCGGCCATCATGGATGGAGCAGTGCTGGTCATTTCAGCCAATGAGCCCTGCCCTCAACCACAGACCAAAGAGCACCTCATGGCCCTGAACATCACTGGAATCGATAAGATCGTCATCGTCCAGAACAAGATCGATCTCATGCCCAGGGAGAAGGTGATGGAGCACTACAACCAGATCAAGGAGTTCGTCAAGGGCACCGTGGCCGAGAACTCTCCCATCATCCCAATATCTGCCCAGCAGAACCTAAACATCGACATGGTCATAGAGGCCATAGAAAAGGCCATACCCACTCCCAAGAGGGATGTAACAAAGCCTGCCCTCCTTCAGATCGCTCGGTCCTTTGATGTGAACAGGCCGGGTGTCTCTCCCGATAACCTCAAAGGAGGAGTTATAGGCGGATCTTTGAGCCAAGGAGTCCTGCGCGAAGGGGATAAGATCGAGATCGTCCCCGGAAGGCTGGTGGAGGCCGAGGGCAAGAAGCAATGGGTGCCCATACATTCCAAAGTGGTAACCCTTCTGGCAGGAAGCGAGAAGCAGGGGGAGATCACCCCTGGCGGCCTGGTAGGTGTTGGAACCCAGCTGGACCCCCTCATGACCAAGAGCGATGCCCTGGTGGGCCAGGTTGCAGGGGCGCCGGGAACGCTCCCTCCTATGAAGGACTCCTTCATCATGAACATGCGCCTCTTAGAGCGCGTAGTAGGAGTCACAGACGAGGCCCTGGTACAGCCCATTCACTCCAGCGAGCCTTTAATGCTCAACGTCGGGACGGCCACCACCATAGGCGTGGTCTCCAGCGCCAGGGAAGGCGGAAAGGTCCAGGTACATCTCAAGAGGCCCGTCTGCGCCAATGAGGGTGATAGAGTTGCCGTATCGAGGAGGATCGGCGCCAGGTGGCGTCTTATAGGCGTAGGGACCATAGTAGAATGAAGGCCTATGAAGGTTCTACTGGACACCAACGCCCTCACCGTCCCTGAGCAGTTCGGTGTGGATATATTCTCCGAACTCCACCGGCTGGGCTACATAGATTGCCTGGTGCCATCACCCGTTTTACGGGAGCTCAAGCACCTTACGGCCAGCGCAGATAAAGGTAAGGATAAGATGGCAGCTAGGGTGGGCCTGGGCCTCGCTGGTCAGTGCAGGATCCTGGAGGCGGTAGGAGATGCCGACGCCTCCTTGGAGGAGCTTGCAGAAAGGGAAGGGGCGGCGGTTTTTACTAACGATAAGGAACTTAAGAAAAGATTATTTAGTAGAGGCATTACGGTTATATACCTTCGTCAATGTCAGTACCTGGCGGTCGAAGGAAGGAGTTCTGATGTATAAGCGGATGAAGCTCGATGGGGTAGCGAGGATTGAGCCCAACCAGATGGGCAAGCCTTTAGAGAATGCAGTGGAGGTGGCACTGCGCAATAAATACGAGGCTGTGGTCGACAAGACCCTGGGCACCATCGTCGCTATCCTGGGCGTCGACACCATCGGAGATGGGCACATCTTGGCCGGGGACGGATCGGTCTATTACGAGGTCAACTTCGATGCCATCGTCTTCAAGCCTGAGATGCAGGAGATCATGGAGGGCGAGGTTGTGGAGATCGTCAAGTTCGGGGCATTCTTGAGCCTTGGACCCTTCGACGGCCTCCTTCACGTCAGCCAGATCACCAACGAGTATATATCGTACGACGAGAAGAACGCGCGGCTCGTCAGCAAGGAGTCAGACAAGTCCCTGGGTGAGGGCGATCACGTCAGGGCCAGAATCATCGCCGTCAGCCTCAATGAGAAGGAACCCAGGGAGTCCAAAATCGGCCTGACCATGAGGCAGACCGGCCTTGGAAAGATAGAGTGGATAGAGGCCGTCCGGAAATCTGAGCAGCATAGCGCTGAAGTTGGAGCTGCGGAATGACCGAACAGGCTTGCAGGGAGTGCCACAGGATCGTGGAGGGGCTGGTCTGCCCCATATGCGGCGGGCCGACTCTGACCAAGGACTGGGGCGGGTACGTCGTCATCATTGACCCAAAGGGATCGATTATAGCTCAAAGGCTCGGTGTTACCCTTCCGGGCAGGTATGCTCTGAAGGTGCGTTAGTGGTAGTGAAAGTCCTTCCTGAAAACCTCAGAGATGAGCTGAAGAACCCCCTAGGCAGGCTCTATAAGTGCAACGGCCTGGAGTGCATCAGGGCCATGGAGAAGGATCTGCGCCAGGCGCCCAAGGTGGCAGCGGTAGGAGACATGACCGCTTACTATCTTCTGGAGGGCCATGTGGTGCCTGACCTCCTCATCGTGGACATGAAGACCAAGAGGATGCCCGTCTCCAGTGATGTTTTAAAAAGCCTCGAGCACGACAGCTACAGGGTGGTCAAGGTCGATAATCCTCCCTCCACTCTGACCGATGAGCTTATAGATGCCATAAGGTCTTCTCTGGCTGGAAAGGATAAGGTCAAGATAACAGTCCGGGGCGAAGAGGACTTGGCTACGCTGCCCGTGATCCTCTATGCTCCCATAGGATCGGCCGTGGTCTATGGCCAGCCCAATGAGGGAAGCGTTCTGGTCAAAGTAACCCCGGAGAAGAAGGATCAGATCAAGAATCTAATGAATAGGATGGAAGTGAAGTAAATGGATATAAAGATCATCGAGGAGAAGAACAACCCTCTGCTCAACAGGCGCGAAGTCAGGTTCAAGGTAAATAACGAAGGCTCCACGCCCTCGAGAAAGAGCATAGTAGAAAAGCTGGCAGCCACCATGAACTCCAAGCCCGGCATGGTCATTGTCGATTGCCTGGACTCCGAGTTTGGAAAACAGGAGACCGTTGGCTATGCCAAGATCTACGAGACCGAGGACAGGGCCAAGCATGTGGAGAGGGAACACCTCCTCAAGAGGAACACCTTCGGCGAGAAGGCAGAGGAGAAGCAGGAGGCTGCCTGATGGGAGTTGGAGACTACTACCAGGTTGGCGGAGATGCCATCAAATCCAAGAAGCCGGTCTGCCCCAGGTGCGGCAACGGCGTTTTCCTGGCTGAGCACGCCAACAGGATGAGCTGCGGCAAGTGCGGCTACACCGAGTTCAAGAAGTGAAGGTTCTATTTAGTTTAGGATCTGACTTTAATAAGAAGCCCGTCCAGGTAGTTATTTAAGGTCAGGGATCTCTACTGGATCATAGGTAGCCATCTATGCTGATATCCGAGATCAATGCCTTAATAGCCCTGGTGATCGCGGCTTTCCTTCTCACCCAGTCCATAAAGATCGTTAGAGAGTACGAGAGGGTGGTCATCTTCCGCCTGGGCCGCTTCGCCGGGGTTAAAGGTCCCGGTGTGTTTTTCATCATACCCATTATAGATACGGTGATCAAGATCGACCTGCGCATAGTGACCATCGACGTTCAGAAGCAAGTGGTCATAACCAGGGATAACGTCACCGTGGACGTGGACGCGGTGATTTACTACAGGGTCATGGACCCCGGCAAGGCCGTGATACAGGTGGAGAATTATCGCGTTGCCACATCCCTCCTGGCCCAGACCACCTTGAGGGATGTCCTTGGCCAGATCGATCTGGATGATCTTCTCTCCAAGAGGGAGGAGCTCAACAAGCGCCTCCAGGAGATCCTCGACCGCCACACCGATCCCTGGGGCATTAAGGTCACTGCTGTCACCCTGAGGGACGTGAGCTTACCCGAGTCCATGATGAGGGCCATAGCCAAGCAGGCCGAGGCCGAGAGGGAGAAACGGTCCAGGGTGATCCTGGCAGATGGAGAGCTCCAGGCCTCCAAGACCATGACTGAGGCAGCGCGGCTCTACGGCGAGGCTCCAGTAGCCATAAAGCTCAGGGAGCTTCAGACCCTGGCCGAGATCGCCAGGGAGAAGAATCTCATCATAGTCACCTCTGGAGGGGATGTCGGGTCGGGCAATGTGGTCGGCCTGACCAGCGCTCTGAATAAAGATCAATATAAAGGGGCAGTGACAAACCAATAAAAGAGCAATGAAAAGGCCAAAAAGAACAATAAATGGGTGGCGACGAATGGGTAATAAAAACTATACCTGATCAAAGGGCGATAGAGCGATGACACCCGGCATCAGATCGGCTTTGAGCCTGAGCCTTCTGGCTCTGCTTGTGTTTTCTTTACTTGCACCTTTTCTACTTACGCTTTTACCTCCGGCTTTAGCCCAGGGTTCTAGCGACTTTAATGGTTCAGTCCTGGCCGTCAACATGAGCGGTGCTATCACCCCTGCCAGCGATGATATAGTTAGAGCTGCCTTTGAGCAGGCACAGGCTGGGAACTATAAGGCAGTTATATTGATACTCAATACCCCTGGTGGCAGTCTTACCGAGACCATGGATATCCTGTGCCAGATGGATCAAAGCAAGGTGCCGGTGATAGGCGACGTCTATCCTGAAGGGGCCTCAGCCTGGTCTGCAGGCACCCTGATCCTCATGGACACGGATGTGGCTGCCATGGCGCCTCACTCCATCATAGGGTCGGCCCAGCCGGTGCAGCTCTCTCCCACCAGGGGCACCTCGCCCGTCAACGATAGCAAGACCATCAATGCCATGGTTGCCCTAATAGAGGAGAAGGCCAGGATTCATGGCAGGAACGTCACCGCAGCCGGATACTTTATCACTAGGAACCTTAACCTTAACGCCTCCGATGCTAAGAATTACGGCGTGGTGGAGATGGTAAGCCCGAATCCTCAGGATCTTCTCACAAGGGTCGACGGCATGAAGGCCAAGAACATTACCCTGCGCACCAGGGGTGCAGGCATAGAATACTTCGAGCCACCTTTGGGCCTGGCCTTCTTAAAAATAATCTCGGACCCGACCATCGCAGGCCTTCTCCTGCTCATTGGCCTCTACGCTATTATTTACGGCCTGTCGAGCCCCGGCATGGGGGCTGAGGTCTTCGGAGTGGCTACCCTAGCCATGGGTGTCATAGGCCTTGGATACGATGTCAACATAGGAGCGTTCTTCCTCATCCTCCTAGGCTTGGGGCTGGTTTTGGCCGAGCTTTACAGCCACAGCTTCGGCATACTAGCCCTGGCTGGGTTGATATGCGTTGTAGCAGGAAGCATCCTTCTTGTGCCCGTAAGCTATCCTGAGCGGTATCTGCCTACGGAGTATCAGAGGTCTATGATAACCACGTTTTTGATACCGTCTATAATCCTTGGAGTCTTCCTGATCTTTGCCGTCTACAAGGCTGCCAAGGCCAGGCTTGCGCCGCCCGTCAAGGGTCTGGATTCCCTGATAGGAGAGATGGGAGTCGCCCTAGACCGCCTGGGTCCAAGGGGATATGTCCAGGTGCAGGGTGAGTACTGGATGGTGGAGGTTGATCAGGTCGTGGAGGCAGGGCAAAAGGTCCTTGTAGTGGGAAAGGATGGAACAATGCTGAAAGTAAAACGAATCTGACGGCCTCCCGTAAATCTAGGGGAAGCTTAAATCTTATGATGCCTTGGAACACTTTTCCCCTATCTGGCATAGTTTTAGATACCCAGAGGGGCTTTTACCATTCTGAAGATGAGTTCTGATCCCGTAGCCAAGTGGGGGGAGTTCCTCCGGTCCAGGTACTGGGACGATCTCCTGGCCCTGGCTGACACCTACCCCGAAAACAGGAGCTTGGGGGTGAAGTTCCCTGATCTGGACAGGTACGACCCAGACTTCGCAGACGAGCTTCTGGAGAGCCCCGAGGAGCTTTTGGAGGCCGCCGGAGCTGCTCTCCTGGAAATTGATCTGCCCATAGAAGTCTACCTGGACAAGGCCCACGTGAGGATCTTGGAGCTTCCCCAGCACTACAAGACTAGGGAGCTTAGGTCAGATCACATAGGCAAGCTCATAGCCATCGAGGGTCTGGTCAGGACCGCCACCGAGGTCAGGCCAAAGATAGTCTCTGCGGCTTTCGAGTGTCAGAGGTGCGGCTACGTCTTCTTCAGGGAGCAGACAGGCACGAAATTCGATGATCAGAACCTAAAGTGCCAGAACCAGGCCTGCGACAGGGGCGGGCCTTTCAAGCTTATTCTAACCAAGAGCAAATTTGTTGACGCCCAAAAAATCAGAGTCCAGGAATCCCCCGAGGAACTGAGGGGCGGAGAGCAGCCTCAGACCCTCGATGTGGAGCTGGAGGACGATTTAGCGGGGAAGATCTTTCCAGGGGACAGGGTGGTGGTCAACGGCGTGCTCAAGTCGTATCAGAGGTCCACGCCCCAGGCAGGCAAAAGCACCTACTTCGATCTCTTCCACAAAGGCATCTCCATCGAGATGACGGAGCAGGAGTTCGAGGAGATTGACATCTCCCCTGAGGACGAGAAGGCGATCAAGGACATGTCCAAGGATCCGGAGATCTACGAAAATATAAGAAAATCGATAGCTCCATCCATCTTCGGCTATGACGACGTCAAGGAAGCCTTGGCCCTTCAGCTGGTCTCGGGCTTCGAGAAGAAACTGCCTGATGGGGCAAGGATCAGAGGTGACATTCACATCCTCCTGGTGGGAGATCCTGGCATCGCCAAGTCCCAGCTTCTGAGATACATGACCAAAATTTCTCCCAGGGGAATTTACACCTCTGGTAAGTCATCGACCTCGGCAGGCCTCACGGCTACCGCGGTGAAGGATGAACTGGGAGATGGCAGGTGGACCATCGAGGCAGGAGCTTTAGTCCTGGCGGATAGGGGGATTGCAGCAGTCGATGAAATGGATAAGATGGAGAACGAGGATAAAAGCGCACTGCACGAGGCGATGGAGCAGCAGAGCTATCATCCTCTCACTGAGATCCAGCTATCCGATGGCACCAAAGTACGCATAGGTGAGCTTGTAGATGGCCTCATGGAGAGCCGCAATGCCAAGATCGTGGAAGGGGTGGGTTGCCAGATAATGCCTCTTCATGGTGAGTTCAAGGTTCAAAGCACGGATATGGAAAGGATCTTTGAGATGCCTGTGGACAGGGTAAGCAGACATCGCTCTCCAGATCATTTCGTTAGAATCAGATACTCCAATGGCTTTGATGTGTTGGTTACTCCTGAGCATCCTGTATATGTAGTAAAAGGCGGGATTGCCTGTGTTCCAGCCTGCAGCGTCCAAAAGGGCGATCTTTCACCAGCTGCCAGATCTGTTTACCATGATGGCGATACATCTATAGTACCATCTAGCATTGCACCCTATTCCGGCTTTGAAAACGTAAAGGTTATCGAGGTCTCCGTTGTGCCAAATGAAGGCGAATTCTCAGCGGACTACGTCTACGATGTGACCATCGAGCCGAATCATAATTTCATATCCCATGATTTAGTTCTCCATAACACCATCAGCGTAGCCAAGGCCGGAGTCATGGCCAGCCTCAAATCCCGCTGCTCCCTCCTGGCCGCCGCCAACCCCAAGCTGGGAAGGTTCGATAAGTACGAGCCCATAGCCCCCCAGATCAACCTTACCCCGGCACTCATGTCCAGGTTCGACCTCATCTTCGTTCTCACCGACGATCCTGACGCCACCAGGGACGGCAGGATTGCCGAGCACATCTTGAAGAGCAACTACGCTGGAGAACTCTTGACCCAGATCGCATGGAGCGGATCAGGCGCCAGCGCAGGGATTGCCCTGGACGTAGTAAAGCCCCAGATAGAACCCGAGCTTCTCAGAAAGTACGTCGCCTACGCCCGAAAGAATATCTTTCCTACCATGACTGATGGGGCCAGGGATTATTTCCTCAAGTATTACGTGGGCCTGAGGACCCTGGGCCAGGACTCCAACAAGCCCGTGCCTGTAACCGCCAGGCAGCTCGAAGCCCTCATAAGGTTGGGCGAGGCCAGCGCCAGGCTCCGTCTCAGCGATAAGGTCACCATCCAGGATGCCCAGAGGGTGGCCAAGATCTTCGAATCTTGTTTGAGGAAAGTAGGGGTGGATCCCGACACCGGTTTCTTGGATGCGGATATCATAGCCACCGGCATCACCAAATCGACAAGGGACAAGACTAAATCCCTCCTGGACGTAATTAAAGATATCAGCAAGGAATGCCAGGGTCCGGCCCCCAAGGATGCCGTTCTGGA
>CAZKWM010000053.1:10021-12179 GCA_964556405.1 uncultured Methanotrichaceae archaeon
GGTGCCGAGGTCCTGCTAGCCGCGTGCGACTGCGACCTCATGGGCAAGAGGTTTGAGGATGGCAAGCTCCACTTGGAGGTATGCTCGGACTTCTTTGGCACGGAGAAGGCCTCCTGTCAGGATCTTGAGAAGGCCCTGCCCAGGGTCACCATTGCCAACTTCGTGGGGAAGAAGGCAGTCGATAAGGCCATAGAGCTTGGCTATATCAATAAGGAGAACATCCTGGTCATAGATGGCGTTCCTTGCGCCCAGATGGTGATGATGTGAAGGCGGTCTGTCCCAAGTGCGGCGGTCCCTCGAACGAAGGCCTATGCGATCTTTGCGCCCTGGAGTCCACAGAGCTTCTGAGCTGCCCTGAAAGGATCGAGATTACGGTATGTTCCGTCTGCGGAGCCAAGTTGGTCAAGGGGAGGTGGGTGCCTTCTCAGGCCTCGGTGGAGAAGCTGGCTTACGATGCCGCCTGCAGCGCTATCTGCGCACACGAGGGCTTATCAAAGCCCAACCTAGATGTGAAGCTGGTCAAGACCGGAGCTACCAGGTACATGGCCATGGTCGATCTCAAGGGAACCTTCAGGTCCATGCCTGCCGAGGCCGAACGTCAGTTCGAGGTCAGAATTCTCTCCATGGCCTGCGACAGGTGCAGCCGAAGAGCTGGCCGGTACTTCGAATCCACAATACAGATCAGAGCAAGCTTAAGGGAGCCTACGGAAAGGGAGATGGAGGTTTCCAAGAAGATGGCCCAGGAGATGACCGAGACCGGGTATAAGTACGGAGACCAGCTATCCTTCGTCCAGGATATTAAGAAGACCGAGGGCGGCATCGACATCGTCCTTGGGTCCACTCAGCTCGGAAGACAGATTTCTAAGGTCATCTCAGAGCGCTTCGGAGGAAGGCTCACCGAAACCAGCAAGCTAGTGGGCCGGAGGGATGGCAGGGACCTTTACAGGAGCACAATTCTGGTAAGACTTCCCAGGTTTAAGCTTGGTGATATCATCCGCCTTAAAGGGGTGGTCCATGAGGTGGTAGGCTTCGATGGAAAGAGGATTTACCTCGCAGCCTTGAAGGGCGGCCACAAGACCGTGGTCACAGACGACGAGGTCGAAGATGCTCAGATGCTTGGCAACAGGAACAAATCCAGAAAGGCTACTGTGGTGGCCGGAGATGGGAAGATGCTGGAGATCATGGACCCTGACACCTATAAAGTCATCCTCGCATCCAGGCCCAAGGGCTTGGAGGTTCAACCTGGGCAAGAAGTGGAAATAGTGAGGTCCGGGGACGAGTATATTGTATTAGGTTAGTTTTTATATACTAGCGTTAACTTAGCCCTTACCACAAAGTTTTTAACCTCGTCTTATGCATTCTGTATTGGTAGAAGCACGTATCATAGCTTCGAATCCATGCTGATTAAGCCCTATGTGGCGAATAGGGCGATACATTGCGCCACAACTAGGCGCTCCAGCTCAACAAAAGTCATCATGTGTGGGTCATTTGAATAAAATGCCCCATGAAGTTGATATACGCACGCTCAAGGTAGTTAGATAAAAGCGTGTTCACGATCATTCACTGCTCTCCATAAGGACTGCCCTAGATGGCAGAACAGTATCGCGTATGGGTACGGCAGAGGGCTGTATGCACCTCCAGTGAGCTGTGATTTGGTACGAATTTTATCTAACTATTTTAAAATTTGAGGTGTATTACATGCAAAACGTTGATACTACTAAGTATGTGATTTATGCTGATATCTCGGCCGATGGGATTGTGGAAAGGCCGGATGTGGTGGGAGCCATCTTCGGCCAGACCGAGGGGCTTTTAGGAAGCGACCTGGACCTAAGGGATCTCCAAAAGACAGGGAGGCTAGGTCGAATAGACGTCCAGATTACCTCCTCTGGGGGTAAATCCAATGGCACCATATCCATCCCCTCCAGCTTTGATAAGGTTGAGACTGCTATTCTCGCTGCAGCTTTGGAGACCATAGATCGGGTGGGCCCCTGCATTGCCAGGATCAATGTAACCAAGATAGAGGACGTCAGGGCCGCCAAGAGGAAGTACGTCATAGAGCGGGCCAAGAAGATACTGGTGGAGATGTTCGACGAGAACATCCTTGAGACCGAGGAGATCACCGAGGAGATAAAGCAATGCGTCAGGGTTGAGGAGATCA
>CAZKWM010000054.1:0-12020 GCA_964556405.1 uncultured Methanotrichaceae archaeon
GTGAAAACTCAAGAATGCAAAGGCTATTTAGGCATAGCGGATGCTATCGAAGAACCGCCAGAAAAAAACGATAAACCAAGAATATTGAACCTCGTAAGGGTGGTCATTGGGCTGGATGGAGATCTATTCTAGAAAAAAACTCGGTAAAACAAAGTAAATAGGAATCCTCTTTATACTGCCAGCCTGAACAGGACCTTGATACGTGCTCTCATCACCCCAAGCAGCATGTTTTTGATCAGGAATACAATAGATCGAGCCATTACCTTCTGGATATGGATTCCATCGGACCCGACACCCCACATCGGAGTTTCCGGCAGGGGAGTGTCTGATAGGAACTGGAGCCTAGTCCAGATCTCTGAGGATTCCGTCGGCTCTCGGAAGATATGCAGCGAGGCGGACATGGGCATTCCTTCAGGGATATAGACTATGCTAAGGCGGATCCTCTGGCCTTGGTGAAGGCTCCTTAGGAAGAGCTATACATAAAATGTTTAAGACGTAGCATCTACAAAGGGCTTTGGTGAGGATAAATCTTTGAGGCGGCAAATGAGATACCCTTTAAATCTATCCGATGTATATTTAACTTATCAGGGTTAATATAGATTGCGAGACCTCGTATATACGAGAATTTGCCGAGCAAACGGTATAGAAAAATTTTTTAAATGGTAAGGAAATAGAGGAGGTAGACGTGGCCAGGTACAGACCTGCTATTAAGATCGTTCTGAGGATACTAGAGTGCATCTCAACAAACCAATCCAAAGGCCGAGCGCTTAAAACCCATATCGTCCAGTGTGCCAACCTCAAGACGACCTCTGCTGAAAAATACATAGATATGCTCAAGGAGGCAGGCTATATCCTGGAGAAAAGAGAGGGTTGGGGGGAAAGAACGGTCATCGTCTACGAGCTCACAGATCTGGGCAAGGAGAGGTTTGACTGGTTCAAAACCATAAACATCGAGCTCTTCAGAGCCAATGAATGGCTGGAGTGATTGTATGGGCGATAAGACTTTTACAGACGCTTTTTACGATCTACTGGGAGAGATCGATGGGAGATGATTCTGGCTACCGGCTTACATCATGGCAGCTTCAGTCTTGGCCCTGGCCTGCCTGGCAATAAACATCTTTGGCGTTGCCGTCGTCGGCTTCCAGAAGGGCGGGTTGATGCCCTTCTGGTAGACGTAGCCTGGGTCAGAGGCATTGTTGGCATTGGACTGGCCTATGCTGTTGCCATCTCCAAGCAGGAGCATCTGGTTGAGCTCTGTCTGCTTTATGGTGCTGGCCATGTTCCTCCTCTTGAAGAGATCATCGGCCGAGGCACTGTTCATCTGAACAGAGCCGATGTTGTTGAACCCTATGATGAGGGCGGCATTGGCCATCGTCTGATTCAATCGTAAATGTCGGCAAGCCCCGAGTTGCTCTGGGCCAAGCAGGTACCTCCACCGACTACTATGGCGAAGTTGGTATCGTTCCGATCTGCAGTTCATTCGCCTATGGGGCTACTGCTAGCCAGGGCCAGCATTATCAGTAGTGTGGCATATTACCTCTCTGCGGATAAATTTCCAGTAAACAATTCCCTGTGCAAATTATCGTTAGGATAGATGCGAACAATCCTTAGGAAATGAGGTTAATAAGTCTCCTTATGGCCTGGAGAGCGGCATAATTCATTAGCATAATCGCTATCTTCATTGGCGTAAAAATGTAAGGCCTCCTGGACAGATCCTCCCAGTTTTAATTAGATGTCTGCGTTAACGTTGGAGGAGTTGTCGTCTCCATGAACCTGGCCTTTGATCTCCCGACTGTACCTATGCTAGCGGGCAGTCTGTCTCATCGAGGGATTTATCAATTTGAGTGCCCAACTACCCTCCATGAGGATCATATCCGCTGAGGAGATGAGGGCACTTGACATGAACTGCCAGTACTTTGGCCTTCTTCCCCTCCAGCTGATGGAGAATGCCGGGGCAGCTCTGGCCAGGGAGATCAGATCCAGGTACCCCGGTTCCAGGGTCGCTGTGGTAGCAGGGCGTGGAAACAATGGAGGAGACGCCCTGGTCTGCGCCCGCCATCTGGCGAACTTGAACCCCAGGGTCTACCTCCTAGGAAGATCCAGGAATATCACCACTGAGGAGGCCAAAAGGAACTGGGACATCCTGGAGGAGCTCGACCTGGACCTGAAGGAGGTGAGCGATTCCTCGGAGATCGATCTGGGGGAGTTCGACCTCATAATCGATGCCATCTTCGGCACGGGAGTCAGGGCTCCTGTCAGGGGCCTGGAGGGTGGCGCCATAGATGCCATAAACGCCTCAGGAAAGAGGATAGTCTCAGTGGACGTTCCAAGCGGCCTTGGAGCGGATAAAACAGTTAAGCCCGATATCACGGTGACCTTCCACTCTCCAAAGCCCGGCCTGGAGGGTAATGTTGTGGTGGCTGAGATTGGCATACCTCTACATGCCGAGTTCTTCACAGGTCCGGGGGATTTATCCCTGGTGGGAACCAGGTCCAAGTACGCCCACAAGGGTGACAGCGGCAGGGTTCTGGTCATCGCCGGAGGGCCTTACACCGGTGCTCCGGCCATAGCGGCCATGGCAGCCTTGAGGGCCGGGGCAGATATTGTCACCGTGGCCACGCCCAGGAGCGCAGCCAGGACCATTGCCGGATTTTCCCCTGACCTTATCGTTAGGGAGCTTTCGGAAGATCACCTGGTGCCCGAGGATCTTCCGGTCCTCAAGGATCTCATATCAAGGCACAGCGTTGTCCTCATGGGCATGGGCTTAGGGACGGCGTCCGAGACCAAGGAGGCCTTGGCTCAGATCATACCTATGTGCAAAAAACCCGTGATTGACGCCGACGCCCTCCAGCCCGGTCTGCCTTTGAAGGGCATAGTAACACCCCACGCAGGGGAGTTCCAGAGGATCAGCGGTGTTACCCTTCCAGGGCCCGATTATAGGAGCCGCATGGACCCGGTTAAAAATTACGCCCAGCAGAATGGCCTGGTCGTCCTGATCAAGGGCAAGGTGGACATCATCAGCGACGGAGAGACAGTCCGATACAACGGCACCGGCAATCCAGGCATGACCGTGGGTGGGACCGGGGATTGTCTGGCAGGGATTACGGCCTCCTTCTACGCCAGGACCACTGCCATGAGAGCGGCGACCGCTGCGGCCTTCGTCAACGGCAGGGCGGGGGACCTGGTGGCTCTGGAGAAGGACTATTGCATGGTGGCCACTGACGTGGTGGAGATGATCCCCAGGGCCATGAGGCTCGAATGAGCGGGATGATTGATGTAACTGATAAGCCTCCTGTCATCAGGACTGCCACTGCCACGGGACTTATAAAGCTGAATGGCTCGATCATCGAAGCCATTAGATCAGGCAAGACCAAAAAGGGGGATGTCTTGACCACAGCCAGGGTCGCAGCTATCATGGCGGTCAAGGATACTCCAAGGATCATACCCATGTGCCACCAGATCCCCCTCACCGGTGTGGATGTGAGCTTCGACCTTAATCCCGAGACCGTCAGGGTGACCGTTAATGTGGTTTCAGTGGGAAAGACTGGGGTGGAAATGGAGGCGCTGATGGGTGTATCGGTAGCTCTCCTCAACATTTGGGACATGATCAAGTACCTAGCGAAGGATGAGACTGGCAACTATCCCTCGACCGAGATCAGAGAAATCCGGGTCTTGGAGAAGCGGAAAGGAGACTGAAACGCAGAATAAAACGAGCGTTAACGTAAGGACGAGATAAACAATAACGAAAAAGGAAAGGAAAAAAGTCTGATCAAACCTTGATCCCAAACTCCGGCAGCCTCTCTATGGCAGCCTTCTTCTCCTTCTGAAACTCCTTTAAGAAAAGCTCTATCCTCTCGGCAGCCACCTTCTTGCAGGTTCCACACATCCTCTTGCCTGATTTACACTCCTCAAAGAGCTCCTGCATCTCCTTGTCCTCCTCAGAGAGGTGGAATAGGAGGAACTCGTAGATGGAACACTTATCGGGCTCACCGCCCAACTTCTTCTGCTCAGCTAGGCTCTGCCTTCCGCCAGTTATTGCTCTCATGAGCTTCTTGGCCGCTTCCTTGGGATCCTCGGTCAGAGCTATGTGACTCTCTGGCTTGGACGAGGACATCTTGCCACCAGTCAGGCCGGTCATGAACCTGTGGTATATGGATGCCGGGGGCATGAAGCCCAGCTCTCCGTGGCTCACCTCGATACCCCTCACAAGCTCGTCTATTCTAGATACATCGGTAGTGCCAGGGACGTCTATGTGCTCCTCATACTGCCTGACATTATCATAACCCGCATCCTTCAGGGATTCCACTACGGAGCTTATGAAGACAGGCTCGGCAGCCTTGCCCCGGATGCTGACGTAGTTATCCCTCTGCTCCACCAGGAACTTCCTCATCCTGTAGGCCAGGTCCCTGGTGAGCCTTATGTGGGCGTCCTGATCTGAGCCCACGGGTATCACCACCGGCTTTGGCCCCCCATATTTCTTAAGCTGAGGCTGAAGAATGTCGGCGCTCTGGATGGTGGTGCACTCCATGTGGGCGATGTTGGTCTCCCCTGAGAAGCCGTAGATGGCCGAGACCTCGGAGAACCTGGCCTCAGCAGCCAGCTCAAAGGAGAGGTTTCTCATATCGAAGCTGTCGGACTGGAAGTATATGTGACCGGTGGGCTTGAAGCCCAGGGCTATGATGCTGGTAATGTACTCTTTGATGCCAAGATCCCTGCACCTGGTCCAGCTTATGCCCCTGACCGCATGAGCCTCCATGTTGGCTATGGCCATGAAGGCGTCCCCGCCCTGCTGCTGGTGCCATATGATCTCGTTCATCACCATGAGGTGGCCGAAATGGGCCCTTCCTGAGGGCATAAAGCCGCTCATGACTGCAAAGGGCTTTTTCTCCGTCATGGCCTTGAGGATGAAATCGTAGTTGCGGTGCCCAAAGATGATCTTTCTCTTCATGTACCGGGGAGGGTTATCGATCTGGGGCAGTATCTCCTTAACAAAATCTGATATCCCAAATTCGTCGAAGAGCTTTGAGTAATCGTCTACGTGAACTGCGCCCCAGGGATCGATCTTCAATTCCATGGCAGGGGGGGATGAAAAGGCTGATATATCTATCTTCTCCCTATTTTCCCCCATTCCCCCCGTTCCCCTGGTCTCCAGGGCTACCTAACAGGACTTGAAACTGAAGTATGTAGCTATTATTATGGATCTGGCATCTTTTTTGATCTATCTCTTGGAAATGTTGTGGACTCCATAGGGCCCATCTGCGGCATAACCTTTGGCTCAAATCATCAAGATCTGACCTTTACATACATTCGTCTTATCCTATGCCTCGTACTCCGCGATTAAACGATCTATTCCTCGGCCTCTGCATAGGTGGGATTTCCCATTGAAGTGGAGCAAGATCTACTGAAAGATTAAAGACGCCAGATCGATGCGCTACCACCCGATTTTTCATGTGAGTGATAATCTTCCGGATCTAACAAAAATAAACTATTTATATCATAAAGTATTTGTATTATGAATTAATAGAACGAGGTTATCATGAAGCAGTTCTCTGTAAAAATTTTGGATGATACAGATAGAGAGTTCGTAGAGGTGCTAAGGGATCTGGGGATACCCAGGAATGTGGCGAGCATGATCACCTTCCTAGCCAATGTGGGAGAGGCAACTTCTCGGGAGATAGAGATAGGATCAAACCTCAGGCAGCCTGAGGTCAGCATCGCCATGCGCACTCTTAGGGCCCACAACTGGGTCGAGGAGAGGGAGATCAAGAAGGACGGAAAGGGCAGGCCCATGAAAGTTTACCGCCTCACCATCTCCATGACCGGGATCATCAAGCACTTCGAGGATGAGAAGAGAAAAGAATCCGCAAGAACCATGGAGAGCATAGAGAAGCTTAGGGAACTGAGCCGGACTTTAAGCGTGGAGAGCCCATCGCCCTCACCCTAGGGCATTCCTCTTTCAGGATTCATGTATGGAGGCTTTGCTGTCAGAGCTCCTCCGCGGCTCGACAGCAGGCCTTGAGTTCTACGGGGTTTACCACTAAATCCCTTGACTATTACAGTTGGTTACTCCTCGCTTTCACCACCTTCAACGAGGTCCTCTAAGTTCTCCTCCAGAAGCTTCTTGCTCCTGTTCTCCTGTTTGCTATTGCCCTTCCTCTCGGCACCCCTCTTATCGAAGTCGGACATATAGTTTCACCAGATGACAACGGGCTTTGAAGTTGTATTAACCTTTCCGTCAGCTCACCCTGTTGGCGGCGTAGGCCCACTGGTCGTATATTCCTTTACTATCGCGATTATCTATTATCTTCCCCTGCCACCCCCACTCCTGATGCGCTTTCGCGACGACCTCCGCCTCCTTTCTGGTGTAGAGGGTGTAAAGGACGGAGCCCCTGGCCAGGCTCGAAGAGGTCCTAAGGATCTCCTTCCAGGTGCTCCAGTTGACATCATCTATCATGCCTACCATGAATCCAAGGACGGCATCGAAGCTCTTTTGGGGGAAGAGGTTGCCAAGCAGCCTGGCATCCAGGACAAAAGACCTCTCGGCCTTAAGAAAACCGCCTTTGAGGCCCTGGCATAGGTCGCACCTGTCGCGATCCATGGACCAGGGATCGAGGCCGATCCTCAGAAGGGCCTGGGTGCCCATGCCGCTGCCGCATCCTATCTCCAGGACCTTTCTTCCCTGGGGCATGTTCTCCTTAAGAAAACTTTCTAGCCGGATAATTCTGTCCTCCACGTAGAGGGGGCCTTCCTTGACGCCGCAGCTCTCGCAAAGGAGCTCTCCGGAAAGAGCCCTGGCGAAGTATTCTACTAAAGCCTCCAGGAATTTATCCTCAGGAACATCCTTTCTTTCCACCTCCATTTTCTCTGACCTGAGGCTATCTAAAACCTCCTGGCGGCAGCTTGAGAGAGGCTTTTCCTCGGAATACCTGTCTGTTAGAATGAGCCAGAACTCCATGGGCTCTGCCAGGTGAAGGGCGACTCCGAGGTCTCCTGAGATCTCTATCGCCCGGTCTGCATCTATCCCTGAGTAGAGCATCTCGAAGGTTACGGAAAGGGCGGTTAGGTCCTCCAAGGACTCCTCAGCCAAAAATATCTCTTCCTCGGCTCTCAGTCCCAGCAATTCGTGCAGCAACACAGCTCCGACTTGGAGCTGTTGGGATATCAATTTTCTTCCTGTTAAAACCTCCATGGGGCGGGCTACAGTAACAGCTATATTATCTTCCAGCCCATATTGACACCGCTTGAAGCTGCTGGAAATACCCGGGGTGGGCTCCCGAATAAGGGACCGATTGCTGGAGCACTGCGGAAGCGAGGAGAAGGCCATGGATGTGATCCTGGCAGGGGATGTGGAGGAGCTTCTGAAGGTCGTCAGCGAGCGCCAGGCTCTATCCCTGGCCCAATGGGCCAAGGGGGTAAAGCACGACGCAGGGCCTGATGGTTTCCTGGCCACCGATGAGGCGGTGAAGATCTACGAGGCGCTCCTGTCGAGGATAAGATCCTATGCCCACACCGATTACGCCAGGCTCAAGATAGGAACCCTCTATCCCACCTCCTCGAAGGGGCTTCTGGAGGAGAACCGGGCTGAGGCCATGGCCTCCATGGATCTGGCCTCCAGGCTCTCAGGCACCCAGATTGGAGATCTCCTGGCAACGATAAAGCCCCTGAGAGATAGGCCCTGCCAGAGGGTCCGGGATAGAGCAGTTGCGGCAGCGTCCCTGGAAGCCCTCCAGGAGCTGAAGGACCGAGGGCTGGATAAGCTTATAGACATCCACCTGGCCGAGACCCCTCGGGAGATGGTTGACCTGGCCGACGGCTACAGCCACGTCTGCGTGGTGGGCTCTTCGGTGTCTTCTGCCGAGTGCCTGGAATCCGCTCAGAGCCTGGAATGCTGGTACCTGGTGCCCGAGGCGGTCCTGGGCTACTACAAGGAGAACGAGGAGATACTTACGGCCGCCGCTAAGGCAGGGATGATCCTAGAAGACCTCGGAATAAGGAGCTTCCAGGGGTTAGGTGAGCTTTCCACCCCCCTCTCCGGGCTGGAGGCAGGGTTCGATGAGGAGTCCTCCCGCCTCACTAGGATCCTGGAGCGCCTTACGTCCCAGGCCAGGGAGGCCTCAGCCTGGGCCAATTTGGAGCTCAAGAGGCGGGCCGAGTCCACCTCCGTAACCCTGGCAGGCTCGGATCTCCTCCAGGCCATGGGACGAGGCGAAGGAATCAGGGAGATCTTCGAGGTCCAGATGAGGGGCGTCTTTCAGGAGGTCATGAAGGAGGCCAGGGCTAGGGCTATCTCTAGGCTGGAGCTATCGGGGCCCGAGGCTGCCAGGTTGGAGGAGGCCTTCACCTCGGAGATCGGATACCCCATAGAGCTGGACTTCGAGGCCCTGAGGTCCCTTGAGCAGGATCTCAGGTCCAAGCTGGAGCACAGAGTTCTTGGATCTAAAAGAAACCTAGCCAGGGGCCTGGCAGATAAGAGAGTTCAGGCCGAGAGCCTGGTCAGAGCCCTCATGGAGTTCGATTACCTCTATGCCCTGGGATCCTTTGCCCTGGCTGAAGGCCTGGTCATGCCCGAGATCTCGGACGAAATGTGTATGGGGATCGTCGACGGCAAAAACATGTTCCTGAAGAACGCCGATCCAATCAGCTACTCCCTGGGGAATACAGGGATGGAGAAGCATACAGAGAGGATCGCTATCCTATCCGGCGTCAACTCCGGCGGTAAAACCACCCTTTTGGACCTCATATCCCAGGTGGTAATCCTCTCCCACATGGGCCTGCCCGTGCCTGCCAGGCGCTGTCGCATGGGGATCTTCCAGGAGATATATTACTTCAGCAAGAGCCGAGGAACTCTGAGCGCCGGTGCCTTTGAGACCGCCATGAGAAAGTTCGCCGTGGTGGAGAACCGCAAGAGAAAGCTGGTCTTAGCTGATGAGCTGGAGGCTATAACCGAACCTGGAGCCTCGGCTAGGATCATAGCCTGCATGCTTGATGAACTCAATCGCCTAGGATCAGTGGCCGTCTTCGTCAGCCACCTGGCCGAGGAGATAAAGCGCTTTGCAGAGACTCCTGTGAGGGTGGATGGCATAGAGGCTGAGGGCTTGGATTCTAACAACAACCTCATAGTCAGGAGATCTCCCAGGTACAACTACCTGGCCAAGAGCACCCCCGAGCTCATCCTGGATCGCCTGGTGAGAACTACCTCAGGGGCCGAGAAGGATTTCTACTCTAGGCTGCTAGCTAAGTTCAGAGGACCCTTCTAAGGGATCTCTTAAGATGTAGTTTAGCTGTAAGGTAGCTGTCCCGGCCCGTCCGCCAGAACCTGAACCTCCAGGCCGTCCTGAGGAATATCCTGATTTGTCTGGGCTTGTGTCTGATTCTCCCCTGGATTTGCCCCTTTGGACCACGATGTGGCCAAAGCCATCGCCAGATCAGATGATCCTGAAAGATTCCTCTTCTCCTGGGCGCTGATCTTCCTGGTAGTGAGATTCACCTCAGGCACCTCTGGAAATCGCAGAGGATCGATATAATATCCAGGCAGACCTGCCACCTTCTGAGCTGAATCCTGATGGTCGGTGGCAGAAGGTGTGGGGTCCAGGCCAAAGAGATCTATGAGAGTTATCAGAGATTGACCGGTGGCACCGTCACAGGAGACCCAGGGATTGCTTCCCGAACTCTGACTGGAGCATACAAGAGGCCAGGCCATAGTTAGTATGGCCAGGACGATCGCAGCATAAATAGATCTCATGAGCCTCTACCGGACCCGCCCTCCTGGATTTCCAGGGATTGTCTCCCGGTACAAAGGGTGGTAGTATCTCTATAGATGGGCATAAATCAAAGATACTGACCTTATTAAATAAGTTGAGATGCCGATGATAGCTTTAAAGGGCCTATGGCCTATCATGAATAGAGAATATGGGACCCAGGAGGGTGGATTTAATGCAAAAAATAAAGCCTAAAAGCTAGAGCCTAGAATAGGAGCGCAAAACCGGGCCAGAGCTGCAGGCCAAAGGACGGAGTTTAATGCAAGAGAATGCTGCTCGGTCGATCGTCTTCCGGTGGCAGTCGACGCTGAGGTTTTATACCAGAGACGCCAATTATCATTCATGGAACTCTGGTACATCCTGATAATCTGTATTCTTATGGTTCCGGCCTTCCTGGTGACCAACTACATCATAGTCAAGAGAATGGTGCGCGAAAGGAAGCGCATGGAGGACCGGATGGAGAGAGCTATCTCAGCTAACGTTGCCAGAAGCATGGGTGCCCTCAGATCTTCTAACAAATATAGGTCCAAGCCCAGGTTTGGATCTAAACAAAGACGCTGAGATTAGGCCTCCAGGCCAGATGTTCTCCTTTACCTTTCATCGGTCTCATCCTCTTGAAATGACTTCTTTTCTTCTGAACAGCTAGAAAAACTTAAATAAGGTCCCTTACTGGGGATCAGTATAAACAACTCTATACTCAGACCAGTAGTCTTTCGCTCAATTTGAGGGATAGGGATAAATGGTGCCATGCCGAATTTTAGCCACATCTGACTGGAGTCCTTATACAGAGAAGGGATGATTCTACTGTCACAGCCCTATCTCCACCCTGACTTACTCAGGCATTCTCTTGAACGATGGTACTAGTACAGGGATCTACCCTGAGCTGGAACATAAGTGCCGCCATGGAGAGCATACATGTAGTGATCTGTAAAATCTATTACCAAGCCAATACCTTCCATGGATTCGCAAAGGTGGCAAATAGAATGGATGTCTAGGACCACTCACTATTACTTTGGAAAAGAGTTAAATCTATCCAACGTCTAACACTAATATCCTCACGTCAGTACTTGAGCCAGGCGTGGTCCCTCCTCGCCAGGCTATCAACTCACTCTAAGAGGGATAGCAAACCCCACAGGGCTCATATCCTTTTGCTTTAGCCTCTTCTACATTCGCGAACCAAATCTCATTGTCAGGATTAATCCTCTTCGCCCATCTCAGCTTGGGAATAGTACTTATCAGACTTCGCGGGGCCTACAAACATCCCAGAGGCTCTACTGGATCCACTTCATGGTCCCCGTAGAAAAGACCCCCCTGGATTAAACCGAAGCTGCCCTGTGGAATGGCGAGTTCACCAACAGCGCTCACGTGGACGTCTATGCCGTGGATGGCAAAGGGAAGGGATCGGCCGATTCATCGGTCTCCACGGTGGTGAGTGGAGTTAAGAATGAAGTGCCGAGGTCCGACTGGTATCCGCAGGAGTGGGCTTCTACTACCTCCTCCTAGGGCCTGGGGTACGGTGAGAGTACGGACTGAGGCAAGGAATTTTGGAAACAAAGGGGGGCTTGGCAGATCTCCTTTATCATCCCATCCAGCACCTCTAAAAATCCAGGATGGACCTCTGCGTCTCATTGGTTGGGCCCGGAAGGGATATCTCCCCGTACTTGCCTCCGCCTCCGGGCTTGACCTCCACCCTGCCCTGCCTGAAGGCATCTATTGCAGCTATCACCTTTGGATCGGCCCTGAGCTCCGATAGATCCACCTCCACCAGCACTTCTATCTCGGTTTTGCCCTGAATAAGTTCCTTCCAGCGCTTCTGAACGCCGGCGGTGTAGGGGCTTTTGTTGCCTATGGCCATGGCTATGATCTCGGCCAGGGGTATCAGATGGAGGTAAGGGGGCCTATGATCGGGATGGACGGGCTCCGGGTAGTCGGCCAGGGAGTCCACCCTGTCCCTGACCCCTAGCTTTATGATCCCTTGGCATACAGGACATCTATGTTTGTACTCCTCCATTTCTTTGGCTGAATACTGCCTGTAGCACCTGGTGCAGGCGGTGTGGTTGTACTTTCCTTCCTCAGGGTAAAAGCCCACGTTGAGGACGGGACGGCACCCTCCTTCCCTGTGGATGGCCTTCTCCAGATCTTTGTAGCTGAGGCTCGTTATTTGTAGCTGGTTAAACTCCCTGGCCAGCTTATTGGACCTAGGGGAATGGGCATCGGAGTCCGAGAGAAAGGTCCTGGTAGATAGGTCGGCAATTCTATCGG